>CAZRVA010000004.1:3531-58688 GCA_964603255.1 uncultured Chitinophaga sp. | reverse complement strand
GTATTTACATGATAGCAGACATATTAAAACATCAAATAGCTCAAGCCTTGCAAAGCTTGTATCAGGTTGAGGTAAAAGATGAGCAAATAGCATTAGAACAAACCAAACCCGATTTTGAGGGCGACTTTACTTTTGTGGTTTTTCCTTATTTAAAACAAAGTAAAAAAGGTACTGAGCAAACCGCACAAGAACTTGGCGCTTATTTATTAGAGCAGGTTGAAGAAGTTGCATCATACAACGTAATAAAAGGATTTTTAAACTTAGTGGTGGCGCAAAATTATTGGGTAAACTTTTTGAGCAAAAACTACAGCACCAATAATTTTGGTTTTGCAACGCATCCTACCAACCAAAAAATATTGGTTGAGTACTCATCACCCAATACCAATAAACCGTTACACTTGGGCCATATTCGTAACAACCTATTAGGTTATGCGGTGTCGCAAATTTTAAAAGCCAATGCACACGAGGTTTATACTTGCAATTTGGTTAACGATAGAGGTATACATATTTGTAAAAGTATGTTGGCTTGGATGCAGCAAGGCAACGGTGAAACTCCGGCAAGCAGTGGCTTAAAAGGCGATCATTTGGTAGGTAAATATTATGTATTGTTTGATAAACAATACAAAGCAGAACAAAAAGCATTGGTGGCTAAAGGTTTAACCGAAGAGCAAGCCGAAAAACAAGCGCCAAGTATTTTGGCTGCACAAGAGTTATTGCGCAAGTGGGAAGCCGGAGATGAAGAAACCGTAAACATTTGGAAAACCATGAATGGTTGGGTTTACGAGGGTTTTGATGTATCGTACAAAACATTGGGCATAAGCTTTGATAAGTTTTATTACGAAAGCAATACCTATTTGTTGGGTAAAGAAATTGTAGAAGAAGGCCTACAAAAAGGCGTGTTTTATAAAAAGGATGATGGCAGTGTTTGGATTGATTTAACTGCTGATGGATTGGATAATAAGTTGGTGTTACGTGCCGATGGAACTAGTGTTTACATAACACAAGACATGGGTACTGCCGATTTAAAATACACCGACTTTGGATGCAATCAATCTATTTATGTGGTAGGTAACGAGCAAGATTATCACTTTAAAGTATTGCAGCTTATCCTTAAAAAATTAGGCCGACCATA
The DNA here is from genome assembly GCA_964603255.1 of uncultured Chitinophaga sp. Classification (GTDB taxonomy): domain Bacteria; phylum Bacteroidota; class Bacteroidia; order UKL13-3; family UKL13-3; genus UBA6183. The sequence goes on along the minus strand of CAZRVA010000004.1, from coordinate 57,556 downwards.
TGCTGATGGTGTTTACCATTTAAGCTACGGTATGGTTGAGTTACCAGAAGGTAAAATGAAAAGCCGCGAAGGAACTGTAGTTGATGCTGATGACTTAATGGAAGCCATGATTGAACAGGCTGCCGAAACCACCAAAGAACTGGGAAAAACAGATGGATTGGGTGAAGAGGAGTTGAATAACTTGTACAACATGATTGGATTGGGTGCTTTAAAATATTTCATTTTAAAGGTTGATCCTAAAAAGAAAATGTTGTTTAATCCTAAAGAGTCCATCGATTTTCAAGGAAATACAGGTCCGTTTATTCAATATACACACGCACGTATTAAAAGCGTATTGCGCAACGCACAAGCGGCTAATTTAAGTATGCAGTTTGATGCAGCAGAAATAACATTGAGTAAAGTAGAGAAGGAATTATTGGTTACTATGTACAAATACCCTGAGGTATTGGCTGAGGCCGGTAAATCTTTTAGTCCGGGTGTGTTATGCAATTACGTGTATGATTTGGCCAAAATATACAGCCACTTTTACCATGAGCATTCGGTGTTAAAAGAAACTAACTTACACCAACAAGCCTTACGTTTACAACTTTGTACACTAACAGCCGATATCATTCGTTCATCGTTTAGCTTATTGGGTATTCAAGTACCTGAGCGCATGTAAAACTACTTATTTGGGTATTCAAAAATTTATATCATTTGTACTGGTAGCGGTTTTGTTTGGGTTGATTACAGCTTGTAATCCTCAAACCAAACTATTAAAACAAGCGCGTATACAGAGCAATAACGGCATGTACGAAGATGCTGCTAATTTGTATTACAACATTTTATTAAATGATGTAAAAAACAAAGAAGCGCGTGCTGAGCTTAAAAACAATGGACAAAAAGTTGTGGCCGACAAGTTTGCCAAGTTTAGTAAGTTGGTAATTGAGGATAGGATAGAAGAAGCGCTCAAGACTTACAAATTTGCGCAACAATACACACAAAACTCGGCAAAGGTTGGTGTGGTGTTGGAGTGGCCGCATGAGTATGATGAAGTATATAATGATATTAAAGCCGAATACACACAAACACAGTATGATATTGCTGTTGGATTAATACAAAACCGCAAATACGAGGCCGCAGAAAAAGTGTTTGATAGGATTGCTTTGTATGATAGCAGTTATAAAGATGTTTCGGTATTGCGTTTAAATACGGTGCTTGAGCCTTTGTATACAAAAGCAACAGAGCAATACAACAACAAACAATTTAAAGACGCTTATTACTCGTTTAATAAAATTGCACAAATAGATGAGCAGTATAAAGATGCTCTAAAAATGCGCACAGCAGCTTTACAACAAGCAACTGCAGTGGTTGGGGTTTTGCCTTTGCAAGTTAATACCAAAATACCTTACAACTTGCCCAACATTGCTGATGCTATTGCCGATTTGCTTGGCCAGCAACAAAGTGGTTATGTTAAAATAGCCAATGTGCAGGCCTTACACCGCGATTTAGATAACCGTGGATTTAGCTCGTTTAAAAATGTAAATCAAGCTACAGAGGCTGGTAAAAGTTTAAACTTAGGTTATGTGGTGTTGTTACAGCTTGATAGTTTTGTGTATACCAAACAACCTAAACAAACCGTTGAGCGTGAGGGTTACGAGGCTTTTACAGAAAGTATTTTAAATCCTTACACCAAAACTTACTCCAGTATTAGTAAGTTTAAAAAAGTAAACTACACTGATAATACTGAAGGACAACAAGTACAAATGGTTTTAAAGGTATCATTAATTCAGGTGAGTAACGGAGAGGTGTTGTTGCATGAAGCCATTAATGTTTTTAAAAAAGACGAGTTACATGCAGCTAAGTTTAGTGGTAACGCCAATAATTTGTACCCGAATTTACCTGATGGTAACTACTTGCCACAAGTAAGCAAAGAGTGGCGCGATATGTTTACCAACCCACGTAAAAGTTTACTTTCTGTAAACGATTTGTTGCATCAAGCCTTTAATGAAGCCAATACCAGAGCGGTTAATTTGGTGCAGCCTAAGTTGAAGTAGGGCAATGGCCGCAGGTGCAGTACACAGCCCAGAATGCTCGGGGTATTTGTTGTTTGATGAACGATCTTTAGATTTGTTTTTTTAAATCATCAGTACTTCTTCGAGTTAGTTTCCTTCAAATGCTGGAGCTATCGCTTTCTCAAACCCAAAATCCACAAAAGAATATTACAAATGTGATTTTAATATACTGTTTAGAAACACATTAAACTCCTTCAGAGTTGTTTTTAATTTATTCAACTTATTTCAGCCACGGGTTACACCCGAGGCTATTCATATTCAAGTCCTACGGACTTTTTTGTTGTTCTAAATATTTTGTTGGTTATTAAACCTGAAAAGGTTAAATGTGAATAGCTCCGAATGTAATTCGGAGATGATGTGTTGAAAGACCAATAAGCAACCCTGAAAGGGTTGAATGTTGCTCTGATTTCTTTTATCAAGCTTGTTATTGAGTATTTTTTTCTGTGGTTTTCCGTGGATGCTGTAAGAGATATTTTGCACATTACCTTCTGTGTTGTTTCGTAAATTTTGGGAGAACCATCCCTCTATTTCCTTGAACACTCCATGCCGTTTATTCCTCCTTTTGGGGTTTGATTTTGATGAAATCGGAAATTATGTCTTTTTTGCTTAGGCTAATTTTATTGAGTTAAGACTTTTTGTCTTTAAAAATGCGTTGGTACACCATTTGAAAAAATCCAATCAAACAAATTAATCAAACAGAAAACAAAAAATTAAAGCATAAAATTATGACACTAGTAAAATTTAAACCAAGCAGCAGAGACTTTTTTAGAGACGCAATGATTCCTTCAAACATGATGAGTTTATTCGACAACATGTTTAACGAAACAGCAGCAAAATTTGAACGCAATGTATTTTTCACACCTCGAGTTGATGTATTAGAAAAGGCAAACAGCTTTGAGGTTCACCTGGCTTTACCGGGCATCAAAAAAGATGAAATTAACATTGAAGTAGATGGCGATAAATTAACCATAAGCGGTGAACGTAAATTAGTAGAAACTAAAGAAGGCGAAAAACACCACATGGTTGAGAATTTTTACGGTAAGTTTTCTCGCACATTTACCTTACCCGAAAACATTAACAAAAGTGGTATAGAAGCAGAATTTACTGATGGTATGCTGAATGTAGTGTTACCAAAAGTAGAAATAAAAGAAACTAAAAACGTAGTAAAGATTAAATAAAATCTCGTTTCATAGGTTAGGGTTAGAAAGGGCTTGGTGGTATTTATTATCACCGGCCTTTTTTATTTTTAATTCAATTCAATAAAAAAAAATGAGGTTAACCCTTGCAGATTAACCTCATTTTATAAAAGTATTTTAGGTATTACAACTTAACCATTTTGGTGGCGTAGCTGTTACCATTATCAAGACTTAGCATAATGTGGTAAATACCTTTGGTAAGGCTTTGTACATTTATGGTGTTGTTGCCATTCACAGTTTGTTTCAATACCAATTTCCCATTGATATCATACACCGTAACCACTCCCGATTGTAAATTGTGTGCCGTATTTACGCGTACTTCATCAACTGCAGGATTTGGATAAACCGATAAGAAGTCATTCTTAATATTTTCAGTTAAACCCACAAAACCTTGTTTGTATAAACGTAAACGCGATAAATAGGTCTTATCACCATCTTTATGTCCTTCATGGTTTGAGTTAAATGCACCATAGAAAATTACCTCATTAACATTTGCCGGAGCAATCCAATCAAATGTCCAACTTAACGAATCAACCCCTTGAACGCCATCAGCACGGTAAGTTACGTATTTATCATTACCTACTAATTTGGTTTTGGTGGTATCTGTAATTAATAAAGTACCTAATAAATCTCCGTTTAAAGCTTGTGGCGAAACAGAAAATCCAAAACGTGTTGCCCCAATTTCGGTGTTGGTTGCTTTAATGGTATAACGTTGTCCGGCCACAAAACCTGTTTGAGGAACAGTAGAAGTAATCCATCCGTCTACATCAACCGCAGTGCCACCATGACAAACCGTGCAATTTTTTAAGCTATCTCCGGGAGAGCCTGTGTAGCCTGGTTCTGTTCCATCACGCTTACCAAATTTAACTCCGGTAAACGAGCCCAACACCACAAAAGCAAGCGCTCCAGCAAAAGTATAAGTAACTATTTTCTTCATAACGTGTATTTGAGTTTTAAACAAATATAGCCGCTAATGTTATAAATGAAAACTAAATGTAAAATATTGGTTACAATTTACTTTTAGCATCTATTTTCATCCAACTCATGGCTTGTGCAATCATCATCACCAATAAACAGCCAATTACATTTAGCCATAAGAACGAAACCACATCGGCAACATAAACTGCTATTACACCAAACTCAGCAACAATAGCTGCATAAAAAACAGCTTTAGCTCCAATTTTTTTCATGTAAAATGCCACCACAAAAATGCCCAACATGGTGCCATAAAATAAGCTACCTAAAATATTTACGGCTTCAATTAAACTGCCTAATTGAGAAGCAAACATGGCAGTGGCAATACAAAACAACCCCCAAAATAAAGTAATCCAGCGCGAGGCATGGTAATAATGTTCATTGCTTTTATTGGGGCACCACAAACGTTTGTACACATCAATTACTGTTGATGAAGCCAATGAATTTAATGCAGCAGCAATACTTCCCCAAGCGGCTAAAAATATCACGGCAATCAATAAACCAATTAAACCTTTTGGTAGATTTTGGGTAACAAAATATAAAAAGATGTAGTTGGTATCGTTTATATCGGCTGTTTTATCGGCTTCTTTAATTAGCTTTAAAGTTTCGCTACGCGTTTCTTGCTTTTGCTTGATGGTTTCCTGCAATGCTTGTTGAACGTTTGCTGTTTGTTCTGCATTATTGGTATGAATGGCATCAACCAATTGTTGGGTTTGATATTGAGAGATTTTATTTAATGAGTCGTGTTTGGCTTGATGCTGTTTAATTGGCAAGGTGAATTCTGTTTTTGCCGATGCTTTTTTTAGTTGTGCCTGATTAAAAAATACAGGCGAATCGTAAAACATGTAAAACGAAAATACCAATGCACCAATCAATAAAATTAAAAATTGCATGGGTACTTTAACCAAGCCATTCATCAACAAACCTAATCTACTTTCTTTAATGTCTTTTGCGGTAAGGTAGCGCCCCACCTGACTTTGATCGGTGCCAAAATAGGAGAGGGCTAAAAAGAAACCGCCAATTATACCGCTCCAAATATTGTATTTATCTTTCCACCAAGCACCATCTGTAACATCAATTTTTGTCTCGATGATATTTAGTTTTCCCATTTTACCGGCAACTTGTAAAGCATCAGTAAAGCCAACGCCATCAGGTAATAAATGAACCACCATATATCCGGCTAAAAACATCCCGATAAACACAATAAACAACTGTTGCATTTGGGTGTAAGCCACTGCTTTTGCGCCACCTGTAATGGTGTAAATAATCAACAAACCACCCATTACCAGGTTGGTTACATAAATGTTCCAACCCATTAACGAGGATAAAATAATAGATGGTGCGTAAATACTTATTCCGGTTGAAAGTCCGCGGGATACGAGGAATAAAATAGAAGTAAGTGTGCGCGTTCTTAAATCAAAACGTTGTTCCAAATACTCGTATGCAGTATATACTTTTAGTTTGTGATAAATAGGTACAAACGTGATACAAAGCACTACCATAGCTAATGGTAAACCAAAGTAATATTGCACAAAACGCATTCCATCTGTGTAAGCCTGACCAGGTGCAGAAAGAAAAGTAATGGCACTTGCTTGCGTGCCCATAATGGATAGCAAAATTAAAAACCAACTCATGGAGTTGTTGCCTTTAAAATAACTGTCTAAGTTTTTTTCGTGCGTGCTTTTATAAACTCCGTAAGCTATCACGGCAAAAAGCGTTGCTATTAGTACAATCCAATCTATGCTGCTCATGAGAAATATTGCGTAAACAAATAAAACAATAATATCTCCACAACCAAAGCACCAATAACGGTGATGTACCAAGTATTAAATTTTTCTTCTTTCATAAATTTATATTTAACCACAGCGACATGATTTTTACCACAAGGGGCACAAAGGTTTTCACTAAGTACACTATTTTAAATTACCGTTTATAACCCTCCGGAATCCGTCTTTCAACAAAAGAACATTAAAGTTAATTAGCAGGCCTAACTTGCAATTTGATAACTTTAAATAGGTGAGTACTTGCGCCAAATGAATGTCTGTTAATGTTTCAACTGATTTTACTTCAATGATGAGTTTGTCTTCAATAATTAAATCTAGTCTGTATCCGCAATCTAGTTTTACTGTTTCATAAATTAAAGGAAGTGGCTTTTCTTTTTGAATAAACAATTCCGTCTTTTTCAATTCGTGGTAAAGGCATTCTTGGTATGCAGACTCGAGTAATCCGGGTCCAAGAGCCTTGTGCACCTTAAGCGAGGCATCAAAAACTATTTTCGATAACTCATTTTCTGTATAATTATTCGTGTTCATAGAGATCTTAATGGTTGTCAACTATTTTATTCCAGCCTGGTGAACCTAGTGCTTTCTTAGTGGCCCTCGTGGTTAGATTCCCTTTATGGTTAATTCCTTTTACTTTCCAAGTTCAATCAAATTCACTAAAAACCTGTAAGCACCCGGAACTCCTGCAGGGAGTTGGCGGAAGAAAACTAAACCTGTATACACAAAATTTCCTTTGCCATGTTTTGCAATAATTAATGCGCCATTATCGGGTTTACCTTTGGGCGATACGCCACCAACAGTCATCTCGTATGGGTCGGTCATGCTGATAGGTGCCACATAATTGCTATCCCAATCGCCTGCATGGTAAATGCTTCGCTCCTGAATCCAACCTTCAAAATCTTTCTCGGTAATTTTATTGGGTGAGTTAAATACCGGATGATTTGGCAACAAGAAATTCACTTTTGCTTCTTCATCGGTAATGCGGTTGCGGGTAATTTTAAACTTATACGGACCAATATCGCTGCTTAACGGACCAGCCCAACTGTTGGTGTTGTACTGCACAATTAAGTTACCTCCTGCAGCCACATAATCCATGAGTTTTTGTTTGAAGGACAACAGCTTTGGATTGGTGTTGTAAGCACGCACTCCGGTAATAATTGCATCATACACACTCAAATTTTCACTCGCTAATTTATCATCGGTTAACGTTGTTACTTCATAACCAAGCTGACTTAAACACGCTTGTACTTCATCGCCTGCACCGGGAATGTAGCCAATACGTTTGCTCTTTTTCACCACATCTAACTTCACCAATTTTACTTCTGCCTCTGGGAATAAGGTTTGAATAGGAATATGATCGTATTTGATTTCTTTGATGCCTTTGGTGTAGGTTTGGCCATCAACTAAGGCAGTAATGCTGATTGTGGTGTCTTGAGCACCTTCGTATGGATTTATTTCTAAAACAACATCCTCAACATCGCCTTTTTTAGCTAAACTAAATGTGAAGGCACTCTCTGTTGGTGCTTTGAGTTGATTGTTAAACTTACTTCCTTTCCAACCTTTGGGTAAGGCAATTTGAATCAAGCCACGTACGCTATCTCTTCCGGCTTTCAGGCTTACACGAAGTTCTTTAACTTTACTATCTGTAAATGTAACCAATTTACTTTGTGGATTAATCATTACAGGAGGCGTAATTACCACCGGGCGGTATAATTCACCTTTTTCCGGGTCGACCCATTTGTAAAACTGCGAATGCCAGGTACTAAAGTTCATTTGGTCGATTTTAATTTTTGTTGTTGCAAGAAAGCTGAATGGAGGCATATCGTTTTCCAGCAAGTTTTGTTTTATTGGCACATTAAAAAGATTATTAGATATTGGTGTTGCTAACCAGTATAAATTGGTGATACTTTTGGGTTGATAGTTAAATGAGTCTTTAACTAATGAACCACTAACTGTTCTGCTTCGTTTGATAGTTGTTCTGTCAATAATTACGTTTTCGCCAATACTATAATTGTATTTAGAGCTGGTGTTCTCAATAAATACCCCTTCACAAGCAAGTAAAATTTGTTCAGCTTTTTTATACCAATGATAATAATTTTTGTAGTCAGGACTTTTCATGATTGCTCCTGTTACTTGAAACAAATCCTTTGAAATTAAATTAGGGTTCTGAAAGCTGAACCTTCTCACACAATCATTGATTAAACTGCTGATTAACGCACCACCTTTCACTCTTTTCCAACTAAAATCAATCCCCTCAAAAATGTCTTTCAATCCTACGGTATCGCCTTTAATGGGTTTAAAGTACTCAAAGTATTCGCCACGTTGTTTGGCACTGCCAAAGCCTTGGCTTTTGTGCATGCTGCGGCTTTCGGCTGCAATCTCACCATAACTTTTGCCCAACAATGGGTTGTATCCACCCACATCCAACTTAATATAAGGGCTCATATCCGCATTTGGATTTTGGAAACGTGTGCTAACATTCCAAAATAACCTGCGTGGTTTCCAAACCTCTACATGCTGCAATTGCTCTGGGAATCGGGTAGGGTCGCCTGCGGCATCAAAAGCTTCTTCGGCTAATATAGCTGATGTGGTGTGATGTCCGTGTCCACCGCTGCCATCGGTTGCAAAACGGGTAATAATAATATCGGGTCTAAAGTTGCGTATCACCCAAACCATATCACTTAAAATAGAATCCTTGTTCCATTTTTGTAAAGTTTCTTCAGGCGATTTGCTGAAACCAAAATCGTAAGCGCGGGTAAAAAACTGTTCGCCACCATCAATTCTGCGCGCAGCCAATAACTCTTGCGTGCGTATCACACCTAACTCCACACCTTGCTCAGGGCCAATTAAGTTTTGACCGCCATCGCCACGGGTTAAACTTAAATAACCGGTACGCAAACATTTTTCGTTGGCCAAATAGGCTATTAGTCGGGTGTTTTCATCATCGGGGTGAGCCGCAACGTATAGCACCGAACCAACGGTGTTTAACTTTTTAAGTTGCAATAAAATTTCGCTGCTGGTGTAGGAGCGAGGAGCTTGGGCAAAGGTGGTTGCCACAAACAAAAAGGATACAAAAAATAGGGCTATTGTTTTTTTAGTCATGCTTGTTGGTATGGTTGATTGGTTGAATAGTTATTGGTTTTTAGTTTGGGGTTTATAGTTTGTGGTTTCGTTCAATAGTTGTTAAGTTCTTTGGTTAGTTAAGTTTATATTTTAAGTTAAAGCCTGTTCGAGTGTGCCGAGTATTCGGCATGTATCGAAACTTAGTTCAGCGAAGCTAAAAGAGGGTTTTGCTAGATTGGGCTTGTAATAGTTTTTCATTCATTTTCTCGTTTAACCACCACCGAAATAGATTTTTGTAAAACCAAAGAATTTGGAATGGTGATGATTTCTCCGGTTTTGGTTTTTAGGTGAATAAAGAAATACGACAACTCGGTTATCTCACCTTCAAACGGATAATCTTTATCCAATACTTTAATGGTATCGCCTAATTTTAGTGGGTGATTAAAAAATAAAATAATGCTTGAGGTAATATTAGAAAGCAACGACCATTGCGCGAAAAATGCTATGCCTAAAGCCGTAAAAATGGTACTTGCAAAAAGAGCAATCTCATTTTGTTTCAACCCCCATATACCCGCAATTAAGGTTAAAGCAGCTAAGGTGGTAAACAAATGCACCGCTTTAATGATAATTTTTCTACGGGTACGCTGAAGTTGAGCGTTTTTTAAAGCAGTGTTGATGAGGGTTTTGGTGATAAAAAACAATACGATGTACAGAACGATAACTGCAATGGTTTCTAATATTCTTAGGTTATCTATGTGCATGTGCTAATTTTATTTTTGATGTTTTACAACAATACAAATTGATTTTGGTTTATTGAAAAAGCAGTACATTCGGCAAAATATTAAAAATTGATCGCTTACACCATATATAAAAACCAAAACGCCAAAGATTGGGTAACTTTTGTTCATGGTGCAGGAGGTAGCTCAAACGTTTGGTTCAAACAAATAAAGGATTTTAGTAAGCATTTTAACGTGCTTTTGTTGGATTTACGTGGGCACGGAAGCTCGAAAGAACAGCATCAACCCAAACTTAATAAACCTTACGCATTTAAAACCATTGCAGAAGATGTGTTGGAAGTAATTGATCATTTAAAGATTGAAACCTCTCATTTTATTGGAATTTCGTTGGGTACAATTGTTATCAGGCAATTGGCAGAAATGCATCCTGCACGTGTAAAAAGCATGATTTTAGGAGGTGCAATTTTAAAAATGAATTTCCGTTCGCAAATATTAATGCGCGTGGGTAACCTATTTAAATACGTATTGCCATATTTGGTTCTTTACAAGTTTTTTGCATTCGTAATCATGCCCAAAAAGAACCACAAACAATCGCGTTTGTTGTTTATTAACGAGGCTAAAAAGTTATACCAAAAAGAGTTTATTAAGTGGTTTAAACTTACAGCCGAAATTAATCCCGTGTTGCGATGGTTCCGTCAAACCGAATTAAACATACCAACTTTGTATGTAATGGGCGAGGAAGATTATATGTTTTTACCCTATGTAAAACAGGTAGTTGCTAACCACATAAAATCTTCTGAATTGTTTATCATACAAAACTGTGGCCATGTGGTTAATGTAGAACAAGCTGTAATATTCAACCAAAAAGTTATTGGCTATTTAAGAGGGGAAAGTAAATAAAGTTTATTGTCCTTCCAGTTGTTCAACCAAGTGATAGCTTCTTTTCTTACCATCAATCTCTATCTCTACACAGGGTTGTGTTTGTGTGATTTCTTTGCGTTTAAATTCACCTTTTTTGTCATAAACATAGGTGGTAACATTACATAATGTTCCATCAGCACTGCAATACGTTTCTTGGTGTATTTTATTGCCGGGTTGATGGTAGGATATACTGTAAAATCGCTTGTCGTAAAGTTGAGTTTCGAAATGTGTTTTTTGCTTGAAAGCGTTATACCTCTCGGTATACAAATATTCCGGACAGTAATCTGTAAACCTCCTGTATTCTCTTATATCTCCATCATCAAAACGAGTAATGTACTCGGCATACAAATCGGTAAAATGGCTGTAGAAATATTCGTTTTTAATCGAAAAACTGTCGGGTGGAAGATCTGTAATATGATGGCAGGTGGTATCAGTTGTTAGTTGCGGTAAATTTTTTGATAGATAGAAGTACCTGTAGCCATCTGTTTTAATGTAGTATGTTTTGCGTTCTATAGTTACTATGGTGTCTTTACTTCGTTTAATTTTTAAATCAATCATTTGGGTAATTTGACCATTGGTAGGCATAGCTAATTTGCCATTTATGGGAATATCTTTATCAAAGTCGTTATAATAGTTATAAATACTATCTCCTAACAACATTCCATGTGGGTTGTAAGTAACGTTTACTTTGTAAAGCCCTGCAAATAATGGAACGCCAAAGCTATGATGAGAAGCATTTTGTGTGTGGTAATTGTAATAGTTTTCAAAATCATTCAGGTAAATAGCAACAACAACCTGCTCTTGTGGCTTTAAATATTTAATTTTAACAGTACCGGTATCATGTACCATCATGTTTAGCATTTTGTTTTCGGTGTATCTTAAAAGTAAGGTGTTGTTTGCTTTGTCGTATGCGTTTAAATAAAACAATTTTTGTCCCACATTCTGGGTATGAGGCAACAGCACGGGGTAAGTATTCTCTTTACTGGTATTGGTTATGGTAATGTTAAATGTAATTTTTTCACCCTCGTAATAACTATCCTTATCCTTACTTAAAACAAAACTTACCGGGTGGTACTTTAAATTGGCCCAAGCTTGGTTGTGCAAAACGACAAACACAATGACAAGCATAATAAATTTAATTTTTTTCATTACTGAATATCTGAATGATGAATTACACTACCTCCCCATTCAACAACGGTAAATCCTTTTCTGGTTTTGTGTAATGGTTTTAAATCTTGCAACGGAACATCTATTTTATTTGTTAAAGGTCGCGTGAGCATCATCACCCTGATAAACGTTTCAGGTTGAGGTGTAATTTTTAGTTCTGCTAATGATTCATAATCTTCACCAGAAAAGTGAATCAGGTTATAGGCATTATTTTCCATCCTTGGCAGCCAGTACATCATAAACTCGTTGGCTTCGCGTCTGTTAAGACCAAGGTAAGCCAGTTTTTCCTCTAAGAATTTTGCAGTTTCTTTTCCGGCTATTACAAATCCATCTTTTGCAGTTAAAGGTTTATGAGGGGTGCCCTCCCAAAATAGCGCATAATATTCCATTTCGTCTTCATCCCATAAAGTACCGTTAGGTTCGGCTATTACATTCCAGCCTTTTTCGGGGTATTTTGGATATGTGTGGGTTAAATTACCTGCATAATTCAGTTTAACATTAACATGTTGTTGTTGAGTTGGGTAGATGTAAATAACAGGTTTTTCTGTGTGTAATCTAATTTCCTTTAGTCTAGCTTCTACAACAAATATTGTATGCTCCTCCATACCAAAAGCTATATCTTCATTATCATAATCTACCGCACGAATTGTTAGTCTGTAGGAATCTATAGCAATATCTTTAATAGTGAAATTACCTTGCTCATCAGTTTGCGTACTCAATTGCTTAGTTTTTGAATATAGTGTAACAATAGCAAATGCTATTGGTTGTCCATCGTTTAACGACTTTACATTTCCTGTAATGTATGAGGTAGGAACACCATTCTTTTTTGATGTGATTTTAATAAAACTGTCCTCATATTTGGGTTGTTCTTTTTGTTTAGTGGTTTTACATCCTACAAAAGATAGCGTAAATAGGAGAGTGGTGATTGTTAATGCTTTTATCCAGCACATAAAGTTGTTTATTTGTTTTGATATTGATTAATATCTGGTCTTGGTGTTTTTTGCCAAAAATAAACACTGCCAGTTTGCAATACTTTCCAATCGTAATTTCGTTTTATTTTAAAAATCGGGTTTGATGTTGTTAGAATAAAGCCAAATCCAATCAATAAAACAAGGTTTAATAACCAAACGGTTTTGGTAAATATTTTAGAGATTTGAAAAGTAGAAAACCATTTTGTAAAGGCTAAAACCAACAATAAGATTATGCTGAAATAAACCATAAAATCAGCCAAAAACTCTAAGGCAAAAAACTGTAACGACATGGAAGTGTGAAAGCCTTCGCCCATAAAAGCGAACGGAAAACCCCAATACAATTTATCAGGCCCATCAACAGGTAAAGTATACCACCACTTTGTTATGATAAACATAAAAAGAATGGTTAACGGTAGTACTGTCCTGAAAAGTTTAATCATGTTGTTTTTCATATTACTCAGCTCCAAACGTTTCTGTTTCTATCCATTTGCCATCAATCAATTTACGAATTATACAGCGTTGACTTTCTGACATTGGGTATTTTGAATAACAGGTTTGTTCTTGATACAATATCATTTTCTTTTCTGTAAAACTCCACTGGTAATAATATGTTTTCCAGGTAAGTTCATCAACCTTTAAACGGTAATAACCGTCAAGTTTACGTTCATGTTTGTTAAAGTTGAAAACCTCAAATTTGCTCAATAAGGTATCTTTTTCAAACGATTCCTTTTTGGGATTATAAATAAACACATCCCAATAGTAAGGGCTTTTTGGGCTTTGTTGCCTGAAGTCTTCGTGGCCATCAAAATTGTAATCGCCAAATTCTTTTTTTACTTCAGGTTCTAATTTTCCATAAGCGCTTCGTATCCCTTTTCTATTCCCATTTTTATATGTGCTCTCCTCAATAAAAGGTGGTTTTGATAGGTCTTTATCTTGAATGGTGATGGTTAGGGTGTCATTTCTCAAAAACAAGTATCTGGTGAGGTTAGATTCCACAATTTTTCCTTTCCATATTTTTTGATTGGGTATGAATTCGGTTTCAGTAGAAGATGAGAATAAGCCATCCTCATAAAATTGTTGTACCTCTTTTTCGGGATTAAATAACAGATACGAATAACTGCCATTGGCAATATTACTATTATACATTCTGATATCCGGGTAACCATCAAAATTATAATCTGCAATTTCTAAACTATCTAACCAATGTGGTACTTCTTTTAAATAATTACCATGCATTTCAAAGTGTCCAACCCTTCGTTCTTTTTGGTAAATGTTTAAGATTTTTACATAAGAACCCTTTTCGCCACTGGGTTTATAATCCTCGGGATTAAACTCTACTTCAAACCTAAAAGGACCAACGGTTTTAAAGAGTAAGTTGTTTTTCTGAATTTTTACAGCCAAAGTATCGCCTTTGTATATTCTTTTTTGATTGATGTATTTGGCTTGAGCAGTAACAACAGTGCCACCTCCGTAAGTAGTGGTTGTAACAATTAAATTTTCTAACGCCTCACCTTCAAATTGCAGCGTTTCCATGTAATATTGGTATGGACTGTCCCATGGATAACCCATATACTCTTTTCTTTCGGTGTTGCCTTTGGCAATTTTTTTTGCGAAATCAAAGGTTAGTCCAAACAATTCAGAAAGCGTTTTTTCAACAATAAATGTATTGCGTTTTTTATGGTAAATGTAGTAGGTGTGTTTTCCCGAAATACTGTTGTTGCATACCCTAAAATCAGGATAACCATCAAAATTGTAGTCGGCAATTTGCAGAGAATCTGAGCAACCACTCATCTCCTTTAGTTTATTACCAACAGCCACCATGCTAAATATTTGCTTTGTTGAATTGGCTTGGTAAATGCTAATTTTATTTGCATAGTAGCCTTTTTCTGCCGGCAATACAACTCCTTTACAGTTCTTCTCTAAAACAAATTTAAATGGCGTAACATGGTAAATCACTTCATTGTTAACTAGCGTTTTTTCATATTGCTCATAGGCCATTTCAGAAATAGGAGTGAGCGTATAGTTTTCGTATTTGTAATAATTTGTTTTGTCTTCAGCTCTTAATCCATCTTTAGTGTGTAGGTACTTTCTGTAGAATTCTTTTACATATTTGGTAGCTGTTCCGCTTACATAATAGCGTGATTGATAGTCAAGGTTTTCGTTGGTCTTGTTGATGTTCTTGAGCACGCTGTCTGTTGGATAAAATGCAAGTTTATCTCCTATAAAATATTTACTTTTAAAATTAAATTCAATTTTATCGAAGCTGTTTAACAAGGGGTCTTCAATAAATGAATTTCGTTTTGTATTAAATACAAAATAATTTGCCTTTTGCCCATCTGCTTGTGTAAACCTAAAATCAGGTGAACCATCAAAATTGTAATCTTCAACTTCAATAATATTCGACTGATTATGATTGTCTTCATAACTGTTAAAAGTAAACACCCGATTAAATAATATGGCGCTATCATGACCTAAAACAATTAACGATTCGCAATAACAGCCTTTACACTCAGGGCATGGAGCAAGTGGCGACTTATCGTAAATAAATGTGTATCCACTCATTTTTTTAATGGTTACAAATTTGCTTCGGTCAACAAATGGATCAAGTTCAATAACCAAAGGAAGATACTGTGCAATAAATTGCTTATCATCAGGGTAACCACATAAACCCTGGATGTGCTCAGGCTTTACATAAACAATTTTGGTGTTGAATTTGCCTCCATTAGCATCTCCGTCTGTGTCTTCAATGATGATGTATCGGCCTTTTTCAGCCCTCCCTTTATATCCGGTTAATAAAATGTAGTCTTGTCCGGCCTGAATAAAATGCCTTTTGTCTTCTTCTCTTATCTTTAGATGATTTGTTTTTGTTGGACTTGGGTTTTGCCAAAATTCAGCAGTATCCTCGTAACTGCTGATGTATTTATTGTTTTTGTATACGTGCTTATTAACCAATAAAGGTTTGCCATTTTCATTTAGCATGATTATTCGAAGACCTTTTATAAATTGTTTATTTTTATCCAAAGTACGCACACCAATAAGTGCTGTGTGGTCGTAACTGCAATGTTGAGCGTTTACAGAAATACAGTTAAACAATATGAGGAATAAAATTATTCGCATTAAATAGCTGAAAACTAGTTTTTAAAATTGCTGATGTCAGGTATCAAAAGTAATCCAAACATAGTAAAGATGACTACAACTGTTGAAACAATGAAAAATCCTAAACACAAATAATTGATCCATGTTTGTTGATGAAGGTTTAGTTTGAACTCAATGCTATTTAAGCGGAAACCTAAATAGCTGAAAATTGGGTTTGATACAAAAAGAAAATTATAGGCACTTTTAATTAATTGGTCGTTAGCTCTTTCTCCCTCCATAAAATGATGATTAAGGTAGCTTAAAATCATTAAAATGAAAGTGGCACATATTAGAGGAAATAAACTCACCAAGATTCCATCATATGCCGAAAGTTTACGGTTAAACGTGAAGTAAAATATTGCAACAAGTAGAACGATGATTAGGCCGATATTCAAAAATTCAAGATAATACAGTTTAGTTTTAATTTGGATTTGTTCTGTTTTTAGTTGCTCAATTTGTAGGTATACCAATTTTAAATCTGGTTTAAAGGGGCTTTGGGTGTAAAATTCATTTTGGGTATATTGTCCCAATAAATCAATTGAATAGTGGTTGTTTTGGTAAGAATTATCAAGATAATGGTTTGAGAAAAGTGTCAATCCAAGTACCACTAATATTAATAGATTTAGTTTCATTTGTTTTGTTCAACGAATTGTGCTTTTGGGTATTATCAATAAAGATAATAAAATCTTGATCATGCATAAACAAGATTTAATAATTTTAAAATACTGAACAGTTCAGGTTAATGCACACTTCTACATACAATCAACACCCATCTACCTATTAATGGGTTTGTTTTAAACCCACATTGTGTAATCTTTGCACATCATGAAATACGATTACGTAATTGTTGGCGGTGGCATAGTAGGACTGGCTTCTGCATACCACATATTAAAATTACAGCCAAGTGCAAAGTTGGCTGTTTTAGAGAAGGAATCTGCTGTAGCGGCCCATCAAACCGGACATAACAGTGGTGTAATACATTCAGGAATTTATTATAAACCGGGCAGTTTAAAAGCCAAAAATTGTATTGATGGCTACAATATGATGGTTGATTTTTGTAAAGAGCACGGAATAAAATTCGACTTATGTGGTAAACTAATTGTTGCGGTAGATGACAGTGAATTACCCGAATTGGAAAAGCTTTACAAACGTGGACATGAAAACGGTTTAACCAAAATTACCTACTTAAACAAAGAACAAATTGCCGATTACGAGCCACATTTAAATGGAGTAAAAGCCATACACGTACCTTACACAGGTATTATAGATTATACTGAAGTTTGTGAAAAGTTGGCAGAGTTGGTTATACAAATGGGTGGAGAAATATACCTAAACCACAAAGCAGAAGATATTCATGTAGAAACTGATTATACCCAAGTAATTACACCATTAAAAACATTTGCCACAAGTATGTTGGTAAACTGCGCAGGTTTGTATTGCGACAAAGTAGCTGAACTTGCAGGCGAAGAAACAGATACTAAAATTATTCCTTTTAGAGGTGAGTATTACATGCTTAAACCAGAAAAAAGACATTTGGTAAAGAACTTAATTTATCCTGTCCCTGATCCTAATTTTCCTTTTTTGGGCGTTCATTTTACACGTATGATTCATGGTGATGTAGAGGCGGGACCCAATGCTGTGTTTGCTTTTAAACGCGAAGGTTACCACAAAAGCGATGTTGATTTGGAAGAAATGTTTGAATCATTAGCTTGGCCGGGATTCCAAAAAGTAGCAGCTAAATATTGGAAAACAGGTATGGGTGAGTTTTACCGTTCGTTTAGTAAAGCTGCATTTACAAAAGCATTGCAACGATTAATTCCAGAAGTGCAAGAGGATGATTTGATTCCTGCAGAAGCGGGTGTGCGCGCACAAGCCTGCGACCGCACAGGTGGTTTGTTAGATGATTTTAAAATTATTGAAAGAGCCAATGCCATACATGTGTTAAATGCACCATCGCCTGCTGCAACTTCATCATTAAGTATTGGTAAAACCATAGCCGCATTGGCTGTAAAACAACAGCATTAATATGTTTACAGCACAAACACAAATACGCGTTCGTTATGGCGAAACCGATCAAATGGGCGTGGTGTATCATGGTAATTATGCATTGTATTTTGAAATTGCGCGTACCGAAGCATTACGTCAAATTGATGTTACATACCGCAGTTTGGAAGAAAACGGTATCATGATGCCGGTGGTAAACCTAACCATGAACTACAAAAAATCGGCTAAGTATGATGATTTATTAACCATAAAGGCCATATTTAAAACCATGCCTACAGTTAAAACCATCATCGATTATGAAGTGTACAACGAAGGCAACGAATTGCTTTGTACCGGCCAAACCACTCTGGTTTTTGTTGATATGAAAACCAACAAAGTAACCCGTTGTCCCCAAATATTGATAGATAAGTTTGCACCGTTTTTTGATGCTGGAAGTTAGAGGCTGGAAGTTGGAAAGCTTTTAAACCAATCAACCAATCAACCAATCAACCAATCAACCAATCAACCAATCAACCAACAACCAATGCGTCAACCCAAAGCAAATAAAATAACCCGCAAGTTGCTAAGTACTTCAGTGGCCAAGCGTTTTATTGCATTTGCACAAAGCAAACAATTTCCGGGTTATGCAGGCATAAGTTGGTATAGTGTACTTGAGTTTTTTATCCGTTGGGTTGATAGAAGAGATTTGCAGTTGAGAGCAACTTCGTTGTCGTTTACCTTCTTTTTGGCATTGTTTCCTTCCATCATTTTTATATTTACGTTAATAGCATACATACCCATCAGTAACAGTCACCAAAGCATATTGTTGTTTTTTGAAAAATTGC
The DNA here is from genome assembly GCA_964603255.1 of uncultured Chitinophaga sp. Lineage (GTDB taxonomy): Bacteria > Bacteroidota > Bacteroidia > UKL13-3 > UKL13-3 > UBA6183. Next base: position 38,728 of record CAZRVA010000004.1, on the reverse strand, counting down.
TACCAACTAGTGCATACAAAGCGGCTCAAACTACTTTGGTTGACATTTTAAATAACCAACGTGGAGGCTTATTGTCGTTAGGTTTCTTAACAGCCATGTATTTTAGTACCAATGGATTTGTATCGTTAATGAATGCATTAAATAAATACGGCAAACAAAAAGAAACGCGTTCGTTTTGGAAAAAAAGAATTGTGGCCATCATACTAGCTGTTATTGTTTCCGTTTCATTATTAATAGCAGTTGGCTTATTAACCGTGGGTAATTTCTCTATTAAGTATTTGGATAAGCTGGCCTATTTCCCATCAAAAATAACCCCTGTGTTATTGGTGATGCTAAATATAGGAATTGTGGCTGTTTTGGTGTTATTTTTTATCAGCATGATATTTTACATGGCACCAAATCACAACAAACAATGGAAATTTATTTCTCCCGGTGCTGTATTCTCTTGCGTTTCCATATTAATTACAACACTTGGTTTTTCTGCTTACATCAACGAATTTAATACTTACAACAAAGTATATGGATCAATTGGTGTGCTTATCGTAATTATGTTGCTCATTTATATTAATACTTATATTTTGTTGTTGGGTTACGAGTTAAATATTGCCATAGATAAAGCGGTTGAAGAAATTAAATCATACAAAACCATTAAGGCAAACAGGGTAGTGGTGTTACGTAAAGAACAAAACGAGGAAGCTTAAATATTTCTTTAAAACTAGTTTTATATCAAAAGCTACAGCCACATCAACACTTAAATATTACATTTGGAATATGAAAAATCTATTGTTTATCATCATGTTTGGTTTGATGTGGAAGGCACAAGCTCAACAAATAAAAACAGTAACACCTCAGTGGATTGATGAAATCAACGCATCAAAAGGCGATACTTTATACGTAGTAAATTTTTGGGCAACTTGGTGCAAGCCATGTGTAGAAGAGTTACCTTACTTTGAACAACTAGCCGATAGTTGTGCCAACAAAAAAGTGAAAATATTTTTGGTGACAACAGATATGCGCAAAGATATTGCAACACGTGTTACCGATTTTATAAAAGCTAAAAAACTAACCCAACAAGTTGTATTTATAAACGAGGTAAATGCCGATAAATGGATTAATAAAGTTAGTGAAGAATGGAGTGGCGCAATACCCGCAACGCTAATGGTGAAGGGAGATATAGGCTATAGGCACTTTAAAGAAGGTGAGCTTACCTTTGAAGAACTGCAGCTGTTGGTTAACCAAGTTATACCCTAATATTTGGGTTAATGATAGGTGCGAAAAATCTAATTTTTTGTCGATAAAAAACTATACACATACAATAAAATGGTTGTGTAAATGTTGTTAAGTGCGGGGTGATGTTGCCATAGTAATACACTTATTTAGTAAAGTAATTAAAACCGCATTTTAACCAATATGAATCATACATTATTGCAAATTACCGAAGCAGCTCCTGCAAGCGAATCAATCAATTTAATTGACCTTACCATGAAAGGTGGTCCGGTTATGATTCCTTTGGCCATACTTAGCATCATAGCTGTTTATTTAACTATCGAACGTTATTTAACACTTAAAAAAGCCTCAAAGCTTGAAGCTAATTTTATGGCAAACATTAAAGATTTGGTGTTAAACGGAAACATTAAAGGAGCTAAAGCGCTTTGTGAGCGCACCAACTCACCTGTAGCACGCATGATTGAAAAGGGTGTTACACGTATTGGTAAACCTTTGCAAGATATTGATACTTCTATTCATAATGTTGGTAACATCGAAATCAACAAACTAGAAACCGGTATGCCAACACTAGCAACCATTAGTGGTGCAGCGCCAATGTTGGGTTTCTTGGGCACGGTAACCGGTATGGTTTCTGCGTTTCACAAAATGAGTAGTGCTGGTGCAAACCTTACAGTTGGTTTATTGGCCGGTGGTATTTATGAGGCATTGGTTACAACAGTAGCTGGTTTAATAATTGGTATATTTGCCTACATCGCATACAACCAATTAACTTCAATGATTGAGAAAATTATTCACCGCATGGAAGCAAGTGCTGTTGAGTTTATAGACTTATTACAAGAACCTGCTTAGTTATGGCATTTAAAAGACGAACAAAGGTTAAGCCGGATTTTAGTATGGCATCTATGACCGACTTGGTGTTTTTGTTGCTCATATTTTTTATGATCACATCAACATTGGTAAGTCCTAATGCCATTAAAGTGAGCTTGCCTAAAGCAAATAACCAGGTTACCACTCCTAAGGCAATATCGGTAAGTGTAACTGCCGATTTGTTATGGTATGTAAATGGTACACAAACTTCGCAAGAAGCATTGGAAACAGAATTGGGTAATCAACTTCAGGCAGTAAATGCAGATGATGCTGTTGTTTCAATTAATTGTGATAAAAGTGTGGCCGTTGAAAATTTGGTTCATATCATGAAAGTGTGCAATAAATTAAAGGCTAAAGCCGTTTTAGCTACACAACCGGAGTAATCAAAATTATGTCGGACGCATCATTAAATAATCAGGAACAACGCAATAAAATTGTTGGATATGTGGGTACTACACTCATACATGCACTGTTATTATTGTTGCTATGGTGGTTGGTTTTATCGCCACCAGACCCGCCTTTGGAATACGGAGGTATGGGCTTAACCATGGCTTTAGGTGAAGAAAATATGGGAGGCCCGAGTGATGTGCCGGTTACAGATCCTAGTGTGCCAGAGCCAACCCCACCAGTTGAAGAAACAGAGCAACCTGTTGCAACACAAGATGTGGAAGAAGCACCTGCGGTAGTTGCACCTAAAGAGGTAAAGAAAACAGAAATTAAAAAGCCGGTTGAAAAACCAATAGAGAAACCTATTGAACAACCACGCAGACCAGACGAAAAAAGTTTATTTAAAAAACGAACCAATAATGCTGATGCAAGTGGTCATGGTGATGGCGATGCTCCCGGAAACCAAGGTGCACCTGATGGTGATCCAAATGGCGACCCGAACGGAAATGGTTATGGAAACGGTGGCAATGGTAGCGGAACAGGCACAGGAAGCGGCACCGGGCCAGGTAGTGGAGATGGATTAACTTATGAATTAAAAGGTCGTAGTTTAGCACGCAGACCAAATATTGAAGATAACTCAAAAGAAATAGGAAAAGTAGTGGTGAGTATTGTGGTGGATAGAACAGGTAAAGTAACTAAAGCAATGCCTAATCAAAGAGGTACAACCACATTAAGCCCAATATTGCTTGCAAAGGCAAAACAAGCTGCTTTGGATACTCGTTTCTCTGCAAATCCAAATGCACCCGAAGAACAATTTGGTACCATTACCATTGTGTTCAAATTCAGACCTTAGATTTTTATATTTTATTAACGTTTAACTTGTTTTGTTTTGGTAATGTATTTTACAGACTCAAACAAAACAAGTAATAATAAAGCGCCTGCTAAAGGTGCTACAAATCCTCTAAAGTCGGGAGGTTGAACCTTAAATAACACTTGAAGTGCAGGCACAAAAAGTATCATTCCTGTAATTAACAATGCTGCCGAAACCATGATGCTTGTAGCTATGTTGTTCTCTAAAATTACCGCTACAAAATTTCTTGTTTTAGATAGGTTTGATAAGATTAAAACTACGTTACCTAAAATTAAGGCAGTAAATGTTATCGCACGTAATTCGTTTTCGGTGTAGTGCATTGTGGCTGATATATCATACACCACAATAATCATAGCCAACAAAATAAAACCACGCAGCGAGCTTCTAAGGATTTGTTTAAAGCCAAAAAAACTTTCATTAACATTGTGTGGTGGTCGGGTCATAATATCAACTTCATCTTGTTCTGATTCAAACGCAACAGAACAAACCGGATCAATAATTAACTCCATAAAAATAATGTGTAGCGGTAGCAACAAAATTGGTAGCTTTGGAAATACAGCTGGGAGTAAAACCATTCCAATAATCGGCATGTGTATCGCCATAATGTACGACATGGCCTTTTGTAAGTTATCATAAATACGTCTACCTAGTTTAACACCCGATACAATAGAGGCAAAATTATCGTCTAACAATACAATTGCTGATGCTTCGCGTGCCACATCAGTACCTTTATTGCCCATGGCTATGCCAATGTTTGCAGCCTTTAAAGCCGGTGCATCGTTTACCCCATCACCTGTCATAGCAACTATTTCACCACTGTTTTGAAGTGCTTTAATAATGCGTAGCTTTTGTTCGGGAACGGCACGGGCAACAACGGTAACACGAGCAAGTCTCGTTTGTAAATCAACATCATTCAACTCGTTTATTTCTTTACCGGTTATCAATCCACTTACTTCTAATCCTGCTTGCTGTGCAATGGTTTTAGCTGTTGCAGGGTAATCTCCGGTTATCATCATCACCTTTATGCCTGCTTGTTTACATGCTGCTACAGCTTGCGGAACCTCAGGACGTATTGGGTCTTCAAATGCAATCAACCCCAAATACGTTAATTCAAAATCGTGTTGTGCTTCAGGTAAAACAGGTTTGTTGTATTTGGTTTGAGCAACACCTAAAACCCGGTATCCAAGTTGAGCCATTTCGTTAACATGAGTTAGTTCTTTTTGAACTTCATCATGACTTAAACCACACAAACTAAAAATAGCTTCGGGAGCACCTTTTGTTGATACCAATATTTCGTTGCCTGAATCAATTACCCTTGTCATGGCCAGTAACTTTTTGGTTAAAGGATATTCTCTTATAAGGTTTTGTTCACTACTTTTTTGGTGATGATGATGAAGGCTGATGATGGCTTTTTCCATCGGGTCGATACTGTCTGGTGGAGTGGCGTTATTTGCAGTAGCAATAATGCTTAATGCAGATTGCGACAAGTTATTAAAAGCATCTTTTTTGATGATATTGCCCTGCACACAAAGTGCCGAAACTTCCATTTTGTTTTGGGTGATGGTACCTGTTTTATCACTGCATAAAATGGTTGCCGAACCTAAAGATTCTATAACAGCAGGTTTGCGAGTAAGTACATTTTTCTTAGACATACGCCATGCACCTAATGCCATAAATATGGTTAACACCACCGGAAACTCTTCTGGCAAAATAGCCATAGCTGATGATAAGCCTGTAAGCAACGATTGAACAAAATTGCCACGGGTAAAATAAAATAAAACAACAACCGCTACACTTATAACAATTCCTCCAATGCCTAAATTACGGATTAAGATTTTCATCTCTTGTTGCAATTTAGGTTCGCTGTCTTCTATGTTTTTTAATGAAGTCGCAATGGAGCCAAGCTTAGCATTTGTGCCAGTTTGCGTAACTTTAGCCACACCCTTTCCTTGTACAACTAAAGTGCCACTGTACAGTTCAAGTTGTTCGGTGTGCGGGTCTTTTTCAATCGCTATCGATTCGCCTGTAAGTATCGATTCATCCACTTTTAAGTTTACACTTTCAATTAAAATAGCATCAGCTGCAATACGATCACCTTCGTTTACCAACATTAAATCGCCCGGCACAATATCACGTCCGGCAATTCTTATTTCTTCACCATTTCTTCTTACCAATACCCTTGGTGATGATAATTTTTTAAGTGCATCAAGGGCTTTTTCTGTTTTGCGGTACTGATAGAAAGTAATGGAAATAATCAATACAATGGAAGAAAACATAATTATACCTTCCGAGTGATCGCCCACTAAAACATAAATTGTAGCACATGCAAGTAAAAGCAGAAACATAGGTTCTTTAATAACCTCTTGTGCTATTCGCAGAACATTCTTGGGTTTGGCGCTTGGTAGTTCGTTGTAACCAAACTTCTTTAAAAGTATTTCAGCTTCTTCGTGGCTTAATCCGAGCATAAATAATAACGGGTAAACAGTAAATTAAAACGAGGTAACTTTTGGTTACCTCGTTTTACAAATTTACAATAATAAGTTGGCTACATTGGCCAGTTCACTTCTTTCGCCTTTTTCAAGAGTAATATGCGCATAAATTGGGTTGTCTCTAATGCGGTCTATCAAATAACTTAGTCCATTAGATTGTGCATCCAAATAGGGTGTATCTATCTGAAAAACATCACCCGTAAATACAATTTTGCTGCCTTCGCCTGCTCTTGTAATAATGGTTTTAACTTCAAGCGGGGTGAGGTTTTGCGCTTCATCAATAATGAATAAAATATTAGATAAGCTACGTCCTCTGATATAAGCCAAAGGAGAAACCACTAACTTTTCTTGATTTACCATCTCTGTTATTTTCTGGTATTCTTTATCGGTTTCTTTCCATTGGTTTTGAATCAACTTTAAGTTGTCCCAGAGTGGTTCCATGTATGGGTTAATTTTACTTTTAATATCACCCGGTAAATAACCAATGTCTTTATTGCCCAGCGGAACTATTGGTCTGGCTAAATAAATTTGGCGGTAATTGTGGCGTTGTTCAAGCGCAGCTGCAAGTGCCAAAAGTGTTTTACCGGTACCGGCCACACCTTGTATACTTACTAAAGACACATTAGGATTAAGTACCGCATGCATAGCAAATGTTTGTTCTGCATTACGTGGTTTAATGCCGTGTGCAGTGCGTTTGTCAATACGCTCAATACTTTCGTTTTGATGGTTGTAGTAACACAACACGCTTGTTTTGTTATTTTTTAAAACGAAGTAATGGTTGGCCGCAGGTTTCTTTTTAAACAACAAATCGTAGCTAACAAAACCATCTGCATATATCAAATCAATAACAGATTGTTTAACACCATCTATGGTTGAAATACCGGTATGAAGGGTATCCAGGTTTTTAATTTTACCGGTTTCGTAATCCTCGGCAGTAATGTTTAACGATTTTGCTTTGAGCCTGAGGTTAACATCTTTTGTAACCATAACCACTTTTCGCGAAGGGTACTCTTCGCTAATGGCCATGGCTGCATTTAGTATTTTGTGATCAGCTTTTCGGTCGCCAAAAACTACCATCGCATCTACACTTGCTTTCTCTTTAAACTGAACACGTAATTTTCCGCGCCCTCTGCCGTTAATCGGAATCCATTCGGTTAAGGTGTATTCACCAGACAACTTATCCAGGTAGCGAATAAACTCACGAGCCTCGTAGTTTATGGTGTCGTTTCCTTTTTTAAAATTATCCAATTCTTCAAGCACCGTTATAGGAATTGCTACATCATGCTCTTGAAAATTGTTGATGCATTTATGGTCGTATAAAATAACTGAGGTATCTAAAACGAAGATTTTTTTGTCTGAAACTTTTCTGGCCATGGCTGTTGTAATTGAAGGTTAAGAGATGTAGTTGATTAATGATATTTCAATTAACGAAATTAATTGTAAAGGCAGTGTTTCTTGTTTGTAATAGTTGTAAACATGATATGTACATGGTTATTAGTTATTGGTTGATGGGTTGATTTGTTTGGGGCTTGTGGTTCAATGTTTATGGTTTATGGTTTATGGTTTTACTTTGGGATTTAGATATTCTTACTATAGAATGCTTTTTGTATTGGGAGGGTTGATTGTGACAACCTGAAAGGGTTGAACGTGAATATCCGCGAATGTAATTCGTGGTAAATGGTGAAAGACAATGTACCAACCCTAAAAGGGTTGAACATGAATAGCCGCGAATGTAATTCGTGGATGATGATGGAGGACGATGAACCAACCTTAAAAGGATTGAATGTAAACAGCCGCGAATGCAATTCGTGGATGATGATAGAAGACGATGAACCAACCCTAAAAGGGTTGAACGTGAATAGCCGCGAATGCAATTCGTGGATGATGATGGAAGACGATGAACCAACCCTGAAAGGGTTTAACGTGAATAGCCACGAATGCAATTCGTGGATGAATAAGGAGAACAAGGACAAAGCAACCCTAAATGGGTTGAATGTGAATAGCCACGAATACAATTCGTGGGCAATAATGATGAATGACAGTGACCAACCCTGAAAGGGTTGAATGTGCCATCAACACGAAACCGTATTTTTTGATTGTTGCAAATAGTTAACTTGCAGGCGATGGATTTTACAATAAAGTTTACACCTAAATCACCTAACCAAAGGTTTAACTACAAACAACCTATGTTGCTAACAGGCTCTTGTTTTGCTGATAATATTGGTGATTTACTTACCGAACATCAGTTTAATGTTTTTTCTCAACCCAATGGTGTTGTTTATAATCCCATTAGTATTGCACAACATATAAAGCAAATAGGCGAGGGCATACCATACAATGAAAATGATTTGCACTTGTACAATGAATTATACCATACCTGGCTTCATCATTCTTCGTTTAATTCAACCAATAAAAGCGATGCTCTGCAACACATCAATGCTACACTAAAACAAGCACACCAATTTATTCATCAACCCCAGGTTATTGTTTATGTAACATTGGGTTCTGCATATGTGTATGAGTTAAAAGATAAACCTGGTTTTATAGTAGCCAACTGCCATAAATATCCGCAACAACATTTTAATAAAAGACTATTGAGTGTAACTGAAATAGTTGATGCATGGAAAGAAGTTATCAGCAGTTTACCTCACGTTCAGTTTGTATTTACTGTAAGTCCGGTAAGGCATACCAAAGATGGTTTATTTGAAAATAATGTTAGTAAAGGCATTTTATTGCTGGCCGTTTATGAGTTAAGTAACCATCAACCCAACGCCTATTATTTTCCTGCTTACGAAATAGTAATTGACGAGTTACGTGATTATCGTTTTTACGATAGCGATTTAATTCATCCCAACAAGCAAGCTGTAAATTACGTTTGGCAAAAATTGGTAAATAGTTGTTTTGATGAGGTTACCCAACAATTTGTGTTGGATGCAAAAGCACTTGGCGCAATGAAAAAGCATCGTATTATGCATGAAGGCACAATAGCGCATCAAAAGTTTGTAGCGGGTTTAAATGCTCAGGAAAAGTTGTTTAACGAGAAGTATTTTAACCTTTAATTGAATTACTGCAATTGCATGTCAAACAAGGTTGCAATGTGTTTTTTTAGTTTGGTTTTAACTTCTTCCACATCAACCTCACAACCTAATTCTTTTTGTAAAGAGGTTACTTGTTTATCATCAATACCACAAGGTACAATGTGATTAAAATAATCAAGATTGGTATTTACATTAAATGCAAAACCATGCATGGTAACCCAACGGCTGCAACGCACACCCATAGCGCAAATTTTACGAGCTTTTTTAGGGTCATCAGCATCAAGCCAAACACCTGTATAACCCTCGTATCGCTCACCTTTTAAACCGTATTCGGCCATGGTTAAAATGATGGCTTCTTCTAAAAAACGCAGGTATTTATGTATATCGGTAAAAAATTGTTCTAAATCTAAAATAGGATAGCCCACCACTTGCCCCGGGCCATGGTAAGTAATATCGCCACCACGATTAATAGGAACATACGTAGCACCAATTTTTTGTAAAAACGCTTCATTAATTAACAGGTTATTTTCACTACCACTTTTGCCAAGTGTATATACATGCGGGTGCTCACAAAAAATTAAATGATTTTGAGGCAATACTTGTTCGTTTTCGGGTAAGCTTCGGTTTAAAAACTTACGATCAACCTTTTCCTTAAACAATACCTCTTGTTTATCCCAAGCTTCTTGGTAAGCAATGTTACCCCAATCAATAAAAGTTACCGCTGTCATGTATAAAAAATGAAGGGAGTAAAATGCTTTACTCCCTTGTTGTTGTTATTTGTAAATGTCTTTAAGCTCAACAGGTTTGCTCGATTTTTTGCGCATTCGCATATTTAGCAATTCAACCAAAATAGAGAAGGCCATTGCAAAGTATACATAACCTTTTGAAACATGTTGTCCGAAACTTTCTGCAACCAATAACAAACCGATGGTTAACAAAAATGCTAATGCCAAAAGTTTAATACTTGGATGTTTATCAATAAACTTACTGATTGCCGCAGAGAAAAATAACATGATTATCATAGAAATAACTACGGCTGCAATCATAATTGGTAAGTCTTGAGCTAAACCTACTGCAGTAATTATCGAGTCGAATGAAAATACAATATCGATAATGATAACTTGCAGAACCACATTCCAAAAAGTAGGATTTACTTTTTTGCTTTGTTCTTCCGGATCGGCCTCTAATAATTCGTAAATTTCTAAAGTACTCTTGTACAATAAAAACAAGCCACCAGCTAATAAAATTATGTCTCTCCAGCTAAAGCCTTGATCGAAAACGGTGATAATAGGATCAACCATTTCTTTAACAATGTAGCTGATAAATGATAATAATATCAAACGGATAAAGAGTGCTAAAAATAAACCTAATCGTCTGGCCTTGTTCTGATTTTCGGGTGGAAGTTTACCTGTAACAAGCGAAATGAAAATAACGTTATCGATTCCTAGAACAATTTCCATTACCGATAGCGTAATTAACGAAAGCCAAGCTTCTGGTCTCGAAAAAAGAGTGATTAAGTCCATAATTGTGGCTGCAAATATATTAAAAAAAATGCCCACATTTGTGGCACATGAGATACGACAAACATATTTTTATTTGCACCAACCAAAAAGCCGAGGGAAAGGCTTGTTGTGGTGAAGCCAGAGGGATGGAATTGGTTAATAAATTTAAAGAGGTATTGCGCGATAAAGGTTTACAGGGTAAAGTTCGTGCACAACGTTCGGGTTGTATTGATGCTTGTAGCAACGGACCTGCTTTGGTTATTTATCCTGAAGGTACTTACTACGGACACGTTACTTTAAACGATGTTGAACGTATTGTTGAACAGCATGTTCAGAATAACCATATACTTACCGATTTAGAACTTACGTTTTAAATACAGGTTTAGTAATAGGTTAATGTTTATGTTAGCCAAACTACATATATTTACACCGCATGCAATTTGTATATCCTGGTTTTTTATGGGGACTGGCTGCCATAAGCATTCCCATTATCATACATTTATTTCATTTTAGGCGCTATAAAAAAATAGTGTTTAGCGACATTCGTTTTTTGCAGCAATTACAAGAGCAAAATAAATCGAAACAAAAACTGAAAGATTTATTGGTGTTGTTGTGTCGTATTATAGCGGTATCGGCAATGGTGATGGCTTTTGCGCAACCTTTTATTCCCCTTGGTCAAAACAGTAAAACCGGTGGTGGCAATGTGGTAAGTGTGTTTGTTGATAACAGCTTTAGCATGAATGCGAAAGGTAGCGATGGTGCTTTGTTTGAAATGGCAAAAAATAAAGCACGTGCCATTGTAAATGCGTACGATAACCACGATAAATTTCAGGTTTTAACCAATAATTTAAGTGGTAGCGAACAGCGTGTATTAAGTAAAACAGAAGCTTTAGCCCGTATTGATAACATTGAACCAACAACGGCTAGCGCTTTTTTAAATGATATTTATAACAAACAAAGAGCTACATTTTTAACAGAAGGTACCGGCTTTTATCATGCTTATGTAATTAGTGATTTTCAAACTTCTCAGTTTAAAGCTAACAACTTAAAACCAGACAGCGCCATCAGGTATAATTTTATTCCGGTTGAAAATAAATCGGCTCAAAACATCAGTGTCGACTCTGTTTATGTGAATTCACCTTTTATCAAATCTAACGAACCAACTGCACTTCAAATTAAAATAACCAACCACGGTAACGAAGCCGTTGAAGGTTTTGTGGTGAAAGTTACTTTAAATCAGGTTCAAAAAGCTCTGTTAAATGTAAACATAGGAGCGGGAGAGTCAGTACTAGCCGAAGCTTTGGTTACCATATCCGACAACAATTGGCAACAGGGCGAGATTAGCATAACCGATTATCCGATTACATTTGACGACAAATTGTATTTTGCTTTAAAACCAACAGGCCAACACCAAATTTTATATATTGGCAAAAATCAAAATAAGTTTATTGATGCCGTTTATGCTAATGATGCTAATTACAGTTTGGTTAAAAATACATTTGGTAATATCAACTATCAAGAGTTTAGTAAATACCAACTCATAATTATAGATGAACCCACAGATTGGTCGACAGGTTTGAGTAATGAGTTGAATAACTACTTAAACCAAGGCGGACAAATATTATTAATTCCATCGGCTGAAAATCCCTCTGCCATCAATAGTTTTGGTGGTTCAAACGGCTTACCAGCAATTGGTAATGCCATCAGCCAAAGTCTTAAAGTTAGTGAGGTAAACACCCAACATGTGTTGTTTAAAGACGTATTTAAACAACGTGTGGGCAACACTGATTTTCCGGTAGTGAGCAATCATTTTGCCCTAGTAAAACAAAGTAACACGCGAGGAAAGGCAGTAATAACTTTAAACAACGGTAACGATTTATTGTGGCAAACTAATGTAAGTAAAGGTAATGTATATCAACTCTCTGTGCCACTAAACGAAAAATATAGCAACCTGCAACAGCACAGTTTATTTGTTCCTATGATGTTAAACTTGGCCATGGGAGTTCAAAAAAATAAGCCGGTTTATTATGTCATCAAACAAAACAAACAAGCGTTTTTACCTACTGAAAACAACATCACACAAAAATTAATTGAGGTAAAAAGTACCCAACAAGAGTTGATTACCGAGGCGAGTATGTATCAAGGCCAAAAAGTGATACAAATCGAGGCTATTAACTCTCCAGGCTGGTTTACTGTAACCGAAAAGGGCAGTAAAGCACCAATTGCTATTTTAGCGTTTAATCATAACCGCAACGAGAGTGCTATGCGTTTTTTAAGCGAAAATGAATTGGCTGAACAAAGTCAATTGTTTAGTAATGTGATGATTAATGCCAATGATGCGCAGGTTTTAGGCGCACAAATAAGCAGCGAGTTAAGCGGTAAACAATTGTGGCGTTTGTTCATAATCATAGCATTATTGTTTCTTTTTGCCGAGATTGCATTATTGCGCCTCTTGCGATAATTAGAAAATTATGGAACAACTAACTACTATTAAAGGAATAAACTTTACTGCTGTAATATCAAACAATGGTGCTGAGCTAAAGAGTGTTAAACACAGTAACGGAACAGAGTTTATGTGGCAGGCAGATGCAGATATTTGGCCGCGTACCGCCCCGGTTTTGTTTCCAATTGTAGGTAAAGTTAAAAACGATAAACTGCGTGTAAAGGATAAAACTTTTGCCATTTCGCAGCATGGTTTTGCCCGCGATAAAAAGTTTTCTATCCAAACCCAAACCGAAAATAAGGTAGTTTATCAGTTATTGTATAGTGATGAAACCCTGCAAAAATTTCCTTTCGATTTTAAATTACTACTCACTTACGAGTGGTTAGGCGATAAGTTGATTTGCGGTTATGAAGTGTATAATTTGGGAGTGGAAACTATGCCATTTAGCATTGGTGCACATCCCGGATTTTTGATACCTAATGCTGATTTTTCTGGATGTGAATTGAGGTTTAATAAACCCGAACTGGCAGTGCGACACTTGTTGGAAAATGGCTTATTTAACCACCAAACGCAACCTGTTTTAAACAATGAGCAAGTTCTTCCGCTAAGTGTAGCGTTGTTTGATTTGGATGCTGTAGTGTTTAAAAATTTGCAATCAAACGAAGTGAGTTTGGTACACAAAAACAGCAACTATAAAGTTAAAATGTGTTTTGATGGTTTCCCTCATTTTGGTATTTGGGCTAAAAAAGGAACCCAACGTTTTGTGTGTTTAGAGCCTTGGTTTGGTCATTCAGATTACGTAGAAGGACACGATGATATCACAAAAAAAGAAGGCATGCTTTCGCTGCCCTCTCATGAATGTTTTAAAACAAGTTACTCGCTAGAGTTTGAAGTGTAGTTGTCTTTAACTATGATTTTTATGATTTTGTGATGGACTATGATTGTGGGTTTATGTTTTTTTGATGAATTTCGATTTCATCAAACGTTTAAACTGTAAACTAGTACTTCCAAAATTGATAAGTAATCCAATTGGCAAGCCATAGGCTTCAAGATAATTAATAGCTTGGGCAAGGTGAACGTCTTCTAATTGAATAACTGCTTTCAATTCAACCATCACTCTGCCTTCTACAAAAAAATCAACCCTTCGCAAACCAATAAATTGGCCTTTGTAGTTTATTTCCATTTCATGCTCTCTGCTAAATTCTATGCCATTATTGGTTAATTCTATAGCTAACGCACGTTGATAAATCACTTCTTGAAACCCATTTCCAAGAACACGGTGAACTTCCATTGCACAACCAATAATTTTGGCTGTAAGTTCGCTCTCCGGGTATTTTTCGTTTATCATAGAAATTATTTAATAGGCTATTCAAATATGATCTAACAACTAGGAAATCATAGTATTCATCAAATCATTATAATCATGGTTTAGACTTTCTTTACTTCTTCAAAATCTTAAACTCAACCCTACGGTTTAATTGCCTGTCAATATCATTGTTATTATCAGCTACAGGTTGTGTTTCACCATAACCAATACTAAATAACCTATTTTCTTTAATGCCTTTTTCAACCAAGTATTTTTTTACCGCATTAGCACGTTTTTCACTAAGTAATTGGTTTTCTTGATCGCTACCTACAGCATCCGTGTGGCCCGATATTTCAATACTCATACCGTTATTGTCTTTCATTAAGCTTACTAAACGATTTAGTTCAGGCTTAGATTCTTCTTTTAAAACATCGCTGTACTCATCAAAGAAAATATTATTTAAACGTACCACCTGACCAGTTTTAATTGGAACTAAAGTTAAGTTTTGATTGATTTCGCGATACTCGCCCGGCTTGGTTAAATCTATATTTACAGAAACCGGAATATAACCGGCTGCACGTGCCGAAATACCGTAATTTTTTCCGTATGGAAGAATGATTTTAAAGTCGCCACTTTTGCTCCAAAAACTAGTTTTACCTGCCTCGTTACCTGAAGGTAATTCCTCATAAATTACTTGCACTTCTACATGTTCTTTGGTATCGGCACTTAATACTTCTCCATTTATTAAAACAACTGGTTCAGGCTTGGCTTTGTTGTTTAGTTTTATTTGAACAATATCAGCTTTACCCAAAGTATTTTTGTAAGAAACCATGTAGGCTACATCGCCACTTGCAGGTATGGTATAGTAACCGTCCCATTGCTCGGTATTAATTTGCGGACCTAAATTTACCGGTTCGCTCCAGTTTTGCCATGTATCATCTAACCTACGGGTTAAGTAAATATCGTTTTGCCCGTAACCACCTTGGCGATTGCTACTAAAATATAAGGTAACTCCATCGGCAGCCATAAATGGGGTAGACTCATCATAGGTTGTATTAACTTTAGCGCCCAAAGAAACAGGTTCGCTCCAGCGGCCGTTTTTGCCCAATTTAGAAACGTATAAGTCGTTTAATTTACCTTCTTCTTCCTCGCTAAAGCTTAACAACAAGGTTTTATTATCGGGTAATAAAAATGCCGATGAGTAAACACCATTGTTTAACTTATCTAGTTTTTTAATATCCAATTCATAAGGTTCGCGCCAAATGCCATCACGTTTCTCAATAAAACTAAAACCTACACCCCAATACACACCATCTTTGTAGGAGCCACCAATAAGCATGCGATTGCCCGAAGGACTAATATTAAACAATGTATTAAACTGTTGTTTATTAAATGTTTTGCCAAGATTAATGGCTGGTTTCCAATTGCCATTTTCGTCTTTTTCGCTCATCCAAATGTCTTGCCCATCTGTTGGATTTTGGTTCTGCGGATGGTTTGAACGCACAAAGTACAATTTTTTACCATCGGCACTAATTACAGGATTAAGCTCAGCATGTTCTGAGTTTACCGATTCGCCAAGGTTTTTAATCTCGTAAGTGTTTTGGGCGGTTAAGTAGCTTGTACTTAATAATGTAGTGATGATTAGAGTGGATAATCTTGTTTTTTTTATCACGGCTTAAAAAAAGTTAAAATTTAGTTTTTTTAATTAAAATTAAGTTTATATTTGAATTATTAAACCAAAAAGGTTTCTTCATAGGCTATTGTAAAGGGGAGGATCGCAAGATCTTCCCTTTTATTTTTTACTCAATGTTATGGGAAGTTTAACTAGTGCGTTATCCCAGGCCATTACTGCATTTAGCGCAGTGCTGTCGTTTTCAAAAGTTATAGTAAATTGTTCGGTAACAATATTAGTTTCAGTCACAGGAACATCAACGCGCAATACATCGTTTTCTTGTTCGGGTGCAGTTGCTCCCCATCTGTCATTCTCGGTGTTAAATGCAATTGTCCATACATTTTGTTGTGGTATAGCATACATGGCGTATTTTCCCGAAGGTAATGTTTTATCACCTATAACTAAGTCGGTGTTGGTGCTAAAAGTAGTGGCCTCGTTTGCACCCATCCGCCAATATTGTCCGTAAGGCTGCAATGCACCTGTTTCGGCAGGACCAAATATTAAACGGCCTTTTTTAAATGGCTGACAATAATTGATGTTGATGTTAAATCCATTTTGAGTGTATGATGCAATAGCTGCTGGGCTGTGCTTTTTTGTAGCAGATCGCATGTAAAAAAGTACTCCGGTTAGGAGCACAACAAACACACCAATACCAATAAATACTTTCTTTTTCATTTTTGTAAAAGTAATAAAGTTATGCTTTAATTTTTCTTAATTGTTTTAATACCTTTTTTGCACCGGCTTTTATAGATGGCAGTTCATGTTGCAACAGCGGTTCAACTCGTAACCATAATTCATCTTTTAAGTCGGGGTAAATATTAACCATATTTAGCATAGCGTACATAGCGTAAACCCTTGCTGCTGTTGGCTGGTTGATACTTATAATACAATTCATACACAAGTCAACAACTTTACCATGAATTTCGTTTGGTAAATTTTTAACAGTACTTAACCCGCGGTAAATAGCTCGTGTATAAGCTACATGCGGACTAACACTTAATTTATCAATCAATAAATCCCAGTGTGGTTCGGCTATTTCAGGATGCTGTTCAATAATATAACCCAGAGGCCAAGATGCGCGTTGTGCCAAAAGTTTATCCTTGCCAAAAAGTAATAACAATAACTCATCAAACTGCTTTGGGTTGTGTCCCACTTTTTCAACTACAAGGTTGGTAGTGCGTTTGCTGTGTTCTTTGGTAAGTATTTCTTTTATGTTTATCATCAGGCTAAATTAGTTTTGGGTTGATGAGCAGAAAAATTATTCTTTAAAATTAAGTTGAAATATTTCCTTCTTTAAATTCCCGGCTGTTTGTTGCATTGCTAAAAATAAATCGGGTTGAATAGTAGCTTGTGTATGGTTGTTGCGAACAAATTTAATTTCATCCAAAGGTGCTTCGGAGTTTTTATTTTCATTGATATGTTCTGCTGTTTCGTATAAAACAAAGTACACCGATCTGATTGCTCTTACTTCTTCATCTGATAATTGTTCGCCTGGTTTTAATTGATAAGATAACGTGGCAAAGTAGGAGGCCAACTGGTTATTTAAAACCGAAATTTGAAACACGTGGTTGGCGTTTTTTTGTTTGCTTTTTGGTTCAGATAACATACGTTGCAAAGCTGTGGTAAGGTAACTACTCTGCACGTATAACTCTTTGCGGGCAAGACGATAGGCTGATTGCGACAGTTGTGTTTCGGTACGCTCTGCAATTGATTTCAAGTACTGCATGTTAGCTTCAATTACCTTTTGCATCATAATATTTAGTTGATACGATTCCCAGTTTGGAAGTATAAAATAACTTGCACCAAGCGCCAATGCTGCACCAATTAAAGTATCTAAAATGCGTTCCCATGCTACAATAAACTGACTAGTTGTATCGGTAAAACTGAACACAATTAATACATAAGGTGTCATAAACAAAACACTTACCACGTAATTGATGCGCATAAAACTAAAGGCCAATACCATAAAAGTAGTTAAAAACGCAAATCGGGTTTCAATTCCGGGGAAAAATTTTAAAATGAGTAAACCTACAGCACCACCAACTATGGTTCCAATAACACGCTCATAATTACGTTTTTTGGTAAGACTAAATCCGGGTTTTAGAATTACAATTATGGATAGTAAAATCCAATAGCTGTATTCGGCATTGTATATAGTTCGGGCAAATACAAAACCAATCATACAAATAATAGCCATACGTGCTGCATGCCTAAAATGGTTTGATTCTTTGGTAAGGTTGGCTTTAAATAAGTTCCAATCTATGGTTTGTGGCTGAACAAATTTGCTTAACTCGGATCTGCGTTCAGTTGGTAGTTGTTGGGTTTGAATACGGTAGTCGTGTATACGTTCTATACGAATGCTGATGTTACGCAGGTTTATTAAAATACGTTTTAGTACGTGTACTTTTAAACCTTGTTGTTCTAACTCATCAACCTTACTTTTAAGTATATTTAAAGTAGGTATAAAGTTTTTAGAAGTGCTTTCATTTTCTTGGTTGTGAAGGTTGTTGCCAATGCGCACAATTTCATCAGCCATCTCTTTAATTACATGCTCAAAGTGGTTTAAAATACCGGTATGCCCGTATGCTTTTTGAATATCAACATAGTTATAATGAGTAGCCATACTTTGTTCATACAAATCAACCAAATCAATAAAAGTAAGCAACAGCGTGCGTCCGGCAGGAGTTGAATCAACCAGGATTTTACGTGTTTTAAACAATATTTCACGCACATGTTCCTGGTATTCGTTTACTACAGCTTGTTGGTCGATTATTTTTTTGTACTGCTCATTAACATCAATTTTGTTGTTGTAAAAGCCCGCTTTTAACTCAATAAATTTGGCTACTTCAAAAATACACTCCCCCAAAATTTGCTCGGCAGCGCGGTAAGGCATTAATTTTTGACTAAACAAACTCAATAAAAAATACCAAATGCCACCTGCAGCAACCAACGATGCATATTTTAGAGCATCAGCTAAACTTAATTGTTGATCAATACCCAAAATCATAACAGCCAAGGCTGATATACCCATAGCTGCGGCACGTGCGCCAAACACATGCAACATGCTAAACAAAAAACAACTTGCACCAATAAATAAAGTAAGCAGCACTACAGAGTATGCAAACATGGCCGTCAAAAATGCCATAGCGAATATTAACCCAATGGTAACAAGCATGGCATTTCTGCGGTGCTCATATGGGCCGGGATTATCAGGTATGCTCACACATAAAGCACCTAACGAAACGGCAATACCCAATGTAATATCACCCAACTGATAAAATAAAACGGAAGGAAGAAGTAGCCCGAATGTGGTACGAATGCCATCACTAAAATACTGGCTAAATAAAAAGCGCTTCAGTGTTTTGCCAGATGCGGCAATATTGTGTTGAATAGATTCGGCTACCGGATTCATGTAATGCTTCAAAAGTAATACAAAACTTAGGGCAAAAAAAAACATGCCCTAAGGCATGTTTTGTAAACGATAACAATGTTGTAATTATATAACTTTAACGTTAACCGCACTTAAGCCTCTAGGGCCGCTTTGCGTTTCAAATGTAACCTTGTCGTTTTCGCGAATCTCACTTTGTAAACCTGAAACGTGAACAAATACGTCTTGTCCGTTACCGGTACTTGGTGTGATGAATCCAAAGCCTTTCGTTTCGTTGAAAAACTTTACTGTGCCTTCTTGCATTGTAATTGTATTAATAAATGAGGCTGCAAGGTACGCCTATATTATTGATATGCAACCTTTTTATTTTTTATTTAAAACAAACTCAACGTTAATAGGCTTTAACAACTGTAGAAAGTAAACTCTTCATGAATAGAAATCATCAAATCATATCACTACGCCCCGAAGTTATTATAGATACAGATAGGGCATCGTTAGCAATTGAAAGTTTTCAGAACAATGTTTTGCGACCTATTCTAAAATTTCAGCATGAGTTGTTGGTTGATTATTTTAAAAGTCATTCAGCTTACCAACTATTGCCAGCCAATGTACAAGAGCGTGCTGCTGTGTTACAAAATAACTTTAATAAAGATGTGGCCCTACGCAACATATACCTTGGTTTTGTGGTTGGATTATTTACCCATGAGGAATTGGCGTTTTACAAACATCATCAATCCGAATTGAATAAACGTGTTATACAAATGCTTTTGCAAAGGTTGTTAAGTGCCTTGTAAAACGTAAAATATGGTGTAATTTGCTTGACCTTAATTATGAAAATAAACGCAACACAAGCAAATACACTATTGCAGTTTACCCAACAAGTTAGCGAGATAACAACCCAAGCTGCTGAGGATTTTACCGGTATTTGGCAGCCCATCACCATTAAAAGGAAAGAGTTACTAACCGTTGCAGGTGAACCCGAAAGGTATTTGTACTTTGTGCTAGATGGCGTGCAGCGCGTATATTATTTAGATGATTTAAATAGGGAAGCCACACTTGTTTTTACTTATGCGCCATCGTTTGGTGGTGTGCTCGATGCTTTATTGCTACAACAACCTTCATCATATTTCTACGAAACATTAACTCCATCAAACTTATTACGCGCACCCATTGCGCAACTTTTGCAACTAATGGAAATTCACCGCGATATTGAAGTGATGGTTAGAAAAGGATTAACCGCTGCAACATCAGGTGTTTTGAGCAGGCTGGTAGAGTTACAATGTTACAATGCCGAAGATCGATACAGAAGTTTATTAAAACGTAGTCCGCATATTTTGCAATTGGTACCCCATAAATATTTAGCTAATTACCTGGGCATGGATGCCACCAATTTTAGTAAACTGATGAATAAAATCAGGATTGATTAATCAGCTTGTTGTTTAAAAGGTGTTTGTTATAAATCTTGGCAAATACCAACAATTATTGTTTTAAGTGGCAGCACCTTTGTACCGTTAAATCAATACAAAATGAAAACAAAAACTGTAAATAACATAGCCCGTATCTTTATTGGCTTTTCGGCATTAAGTTTATTATCGGTGAGTGTAATGGCTTTTTTTAATCCGCAATCGGTAATGGATTTGGTACAAGTAAAATTAAATAATACCGATGCGTTTAGCTCTATTCGTGGGGTTTATGGCGGGGTAGGACTAACCTTGTTTATCAGCCTAATTTATTTAATGGTAAAAAACGTAAAACAAGGATTAGGTTTATTGGCTTTGCTTTGGGGATTTTATGCCTTATCGCGTGGCATCACCATCTTGGTTGAAGGCCCTCTGGGGAGCTTTGGTTCGCAATGGATTGTAACAGAGTTGGTGTTATTTGTTATAGCTGTTGTATTGTTTATTATAAGTAGGCCTAACTATGAAACAAAGTAATATAGATGTGATAAACACATTGGCATTGCAGGTGGAAAACCACCTGCAATTAGCTATTGCTGTTTACCAAAATACCAACGAAGAAACGTTAGCAAAACAGCCTGCAAGCAATAGCTGGAGCGCTGCGCAATGTTTGTGGCATATAAATAGTTATGCCCGATTTTATTTTCCTTTAATACAAAAAGCAATAGGCAATAAAGTTACCGAGGCGAAATTTAGCTCTGGTTGGGCAGGTAGCTATTTTACAAGTATGATGAACAACCTAAGGCGCAAGTACAGCGCGTTTAAAAATCATACACCGCCCGATAGTGTAAATCCATACAAAGAAGTGGCCACTTTTATTGATGACCAGGAGCGGCTTTTGGCTTATTTAAAACAAATGGAAAATACGGATTTAAACCAGCGATTGCCAATATCAATAACCGGTTTAATAAGATTAAAATTGGGTGACGTGTTGCTATTTATTGTTGCACACAACGAAAGACATATACAACAAGCAAATAGGGCTTTGAATAGGTGAGTTTATATTGCAGATTTCAACTCCACAAAAACGGTAGTGCCTTTATTTTCTTCGCTTTCTAACCAAATTTTACCACCGTGTAGTTCTACAATTTGTTTAACAATGCTCATTCCCAAACCAAATGACTTTTCGCCAGCAGTTCCTTTTCTTCCTGCTTTTGTAAATTTATCGAAAATAACTTCTTGCATTTGCTTAGGAATGCCTATACCAGTATCTGCAACTTTAATCAATACAATACCATTTTGGTACTGAGTATTTATTAAAATAGAACTGTTGTTATGGCTAAATTTAACTGCGTTACTAATAAGGTTTGAAATTACCCTCGAAAATTTATCTACGTTTGCCCTCACAAATATATCTTCTCGGTTACTTTCTAGTTTTATGGTAATACTTTTATTGGTGGCATTATGGTTTTCTATTACCAATAAGTCTTTTATTAGCGAGTTAAGTTCAACAGTTTCAGTATCTAGTTTATAAGCATCATTGCCCAGTTCGGTAATGTCTAATAAATCAACAATAATACTTAATGCATTGTTGCACGAGCGGTTTATTAAGTTAATGTATTGATCCCCCTGATCAGGTTTAGCACGCAGCAAATCAGTTAAGCCTAAAATTGCCGTTATAGGGTTGCGTAAATCATGTGCAACAATTCCCAGAATGTTATCCTTAGTTTCGTTAAGTTGTTGCAGCTTCAAATTCATGCGTTTTAACTCACTAATATTTCGAGTTATCACAATAATGTTTTTAAGCTTGTTGTTTTCAAAAATTGGGTAGGTTTCTAACCAATAGTGATCTTTTCCGTATTCGTATTCAAGGTTTCCAGGTGTTCCTTTTAAAGTTTGTATGTATACAGGTATGAGTATTTCTAAATTTAATTCACGTGCCAAATCTAATAGGTTTTTTCCCATGAAATAGCTTGCATCGGCTCCGTACTTTTTCATCTCACCGCCACCTGCAATCAAAATATCTAGATTGGTGTCGCAAAAAACAACATCTGTATTTGGCAGGTTTTCAGCCAATAATCTAAAGGCCTTTAGGTCAATTTCATTTAGTTTTTCTTTGGTAACATCAACAACCTTAAGTAAAATACCTTTTATTTCTTCGTTATGATACAATGGTGTTAAAGTTATCTTGTAATGTAGTGGCTCATCTGATGCTGTTGCACTAACTACTTCTTCAAACTGCTCGCCAAGTAACGCAGCAGTTAGGCGTGGATACCATACTTTGTAATAACTCTTATCCGTCTTATCGTATATACTATCATTAATTTCAGGCCAAAATCCGTGCACAGCATGTATTAAATCGGCAAATCCCTGATTAAAATAAGTTGCTTTTAAAGTTGTATCTAAAATACAAACCTTTTCTGTCATTGAATCGATGATGGATTTGAGCATGGAGTCTTGGGTTTTGGCAGATAGCATAGGGTTGATTATAAATAAGTTTTTAAGGGCTGTTTAGTATTTTGTTGTAAAATTAATAATTAATAAGGGTCCACATCAGCGTATATAACACATGCTTTAAACTCTTTTGTATTAATTATCAATTGTGTACAAGTGTTTATAAATTGTTTTACTTGTCCAAGATACGGAGACGATTTGTCAATTTTTACTAAAATTTCCTTAATAAACATGTTTCTGGCTCGGCTCACATAAGGGCTTTCCGGACCTATTACTTTGGTGCCCAAACGTTTAAATAGTAACTTTTGTAATCCAAACGCAGCTTGCTCGCAAGTGGCGTAATCGCGGTGTTTAATAGTTAGTTTAATTAAGCGAGTGTGTGGCGGATAACCAAACTTTTCCCTGTCGAGTATTTCACTGGCGTATAAATTTTGATAGCGCTGTGCTAATACTTCCAATAAAACGTGGTGGTTTGGGGTGTTCGATTGTATAATAACTTTACCTTGTTGTGCTTTTCGTCCTGCCCGGCCACCAACTTGTGTTAATAACTGATATGCCCTTTCGTGCGCCCTAAAATCGGGGAAGTACAACAATTGATCGGCATTAATTACACCCACTAAACTAACATTACCAAAGTCAAGACCTTTGCTAATCATTTGTGTACCTATTAAAATATCGGCTTCATGCAACTCAAAACTTCTTATAATTTGCTCGTGGCCATTTTTAGTGCGGCTTGCCTCTAAATCAAGCCTGAGCACACGTGCATTAGGAAACTGAATTTTGATTTCATCTTCAATTTTTTCGGTACCAAAACCTTTAAGCGTAACTTGATGAGAGCCGCAAGCCAAACAATTAGATGGTGGTTTGGTGCTGTAACCACAGTAGTGACATTTCATACTGTCGTTGTACTTATGGTAGGTGAGGTTTATATCGCAGTTTACACAACGAGGAATCCAGTTACATGTTTGGCACTCCATAATAGGTGCGTATCCCCTGCGATTTTGAAACAAAATAATTTGTTCGTTTGCATTTAGTGCATGCTCTATTGCCTGGTAAAGCACCTTTGTAAGGTAACCGTGCATGCTTTTGGTTCGGGTATCTTCGCTAATGTTACCAATTATCATTTCGGGTAACTGCACTAAACCAAACCTGTTTTTAAGCTCCACCAAACCAAACTTGCCGCTGCGTGCATTGTGGTAACTTTCAAAACTTGGTGTTGCAGAACCCAACAACGTTTTAGCTTGCCAAGTGTAAGCTAAAAAAATAGCAGCATCACGCGCGTGGTAGCGAGGGGCAGGGTCTTGTTGTTTGTATGATGTTTCGTGCTCTTCATCAACAATAATTAACCCTAAATTTTTAAAAGGTAAAAAGATGGATGAACGCGCACCAATTACCACCAATGGCTGACCCGTATTTACTTTTTGCCAAATTTCAACCCGCTCATTTTGGCTAAATTTTGAGTGGAAAGAATAGGCCTTATCGCCAAAATATTTGCGAATACGCTGTACTATTTGAGAGGTAAGTGCAATTTCGGGCAGCAAAAACAAAACCTGTTTACCTTGCTCTAACTGCTCCTCAATAAGTTTTACATACACATGTGTTTTACCACTTGATGTAATACCATGCAATAAAACCGCATCTTTATCTTTAAATTGTTGGTTTATGCTATTGTAAGCCTGTTCTTGCTCTTGGTTTAAAGTAAAAGTTTCGGCCGCTTCAACATTTATAACTAACCTATCGATGGCATGTTTATATTCAACTAAAATTTGTTTCTTAACCAGGGTTTTTAGTGCACTATCGCTAAAATCACCAAACGCTAACAATTGCTTTTTGCTAACATGTTCGTTTTGATGCTTTAAATGCACCAAAGCCATTAATACATCCAACTGTTTAGGTGTTTTTTCCAATAGAGTAAATGCCTTACCCAATTCGGTTTCGTTGGTGTAAGTTTGGTGTAAAGCAATACATGTTATGGTTTTGGGTTTGTACTTTTCTTTAATATCCTCGGTGTAAACAATTACACCTTTGGTGTACAAACCTTTAAGCACGCCAAATACATTTTTTACATCCAATATAGCACTAATGTCGCTTATGCTTAAATGAGGTGCAACGGTAAGTGCCTCAGTAATTAAAAACTCTTTATCGGTAAGTTCAATGCTATCAATTTCAGCATCGGGGTTAAGCATTACCAAAGTTTCGCTTTCTAGCTTAAATGGTGCAGGTAAAGCGGCATTCATCACATCACCCAACGTACACAAATAATAACTGCTTATCCAATGCCAAAATCTAAATTGATGTTCACTAACTATTGGTGTTTCATCTAAAATAGCATGAATATATTTGGCTTCGTACTCTTGTGGTGGAGTATGCGTTATTTGATGAATGATGGCACTGTAAAACTTTTTTTTACCAAACTGAACAATTACCCTTTTGCCTACGGCAACATCATCCATCATTTCTGTTGGTACCCTGTAAGTGTATAACTTTTGCAGGGGCAACGGCAAAATAATTTCTACAAATGTGGCCAGTTGTTCGCTCAAAGTAATGCTTATTTGTGTTATTTAATTTTATGCAAAGCTAAAATGCTTTTACCTTTACGATAGTGAGGCTTTTCATCGGGTAGGGTTGTTTTAATCAACTCAAAAATATCCAAGTTGTTGCCTTTCCATTCCCAGGTGTAGTATTGTGGGCCATTTGGGCCGCTCATTTGCACCACATCACCATCATAAAAAGTGCGGCAATCGCCACCAATACAGGTTTGGTAGTATGTAAAATCTTTCAGTCCACTTATGTTTCCGTTGGTATAAAACTGCACCGGAATATTGTTGTTTTCTTGCTTATAAATACCTCCCAATACCAAAGAGTTAATTACACGTTGGGTTGAATAGGGCGGTAAACCTTGAGCAGAACTATCAATTAACCGATCATCAGGTTTTACAAAAACATATTGTACGCTATCTATTTTATAACTCAGGTAATAAGCCTGTTCGTTTATGTAAATACTAAGTGGTTTCTGGTTAATGTAATTGTCAATTACTATTTGGTTTGATGTTTTATGAATAAACGGGAAACGTTCACTTTCTGTGTTATCATGCAAAAACGTAATGGTATCGAGGTGACGTTTCAAAATAATTTCCTGCATTTGTAAGTGCTTTGCCATTGCAACAGATCTGTATTTTTCAACGGTATCCAAATAATTAATTAAAACCCAATTACCTTCAAAAAAACTATAGCGGTACTTGTCGTAAGAGCAAGCAGTAATTAATATTAAAAGCAATACAATGTGGGGTATTTTCTTCACGGGGCTAAAATAGTTAATTTTAAATGTAAAGCCCACAAACATTACCTAAAATACATGTGATTGTGTGTTATTAAAAAACTAAATAAAATGTACTTTGCGGTATGATTAAAGTTTTATTCGTTTGTTTAGGAAACATATGCAGATCTCCACTAGCAGAGGGAATTTTTAGGCAAAAAACCATCGATCAAGGTGTAAATCATCTTTTTTATGTTGATTCTGCCGGCACTGCATCATACCACGTTGGCGCTTTGCCCGATAAAAGGAGCAGGGAAGTAGCAGCAAAAAACGGGTTTGAACTTACCCACAAAGCACGTGCGTTTTCTGAAACCGATTTTAATTCGTTTCATTACATCGTAGCAATGGATAAAAACAACCTGAACAATATTAAACGTTTAATGCCGGATGAAACTGAATCGAAAGTATTATTGATGCGGCATTTTGATATGATGGCAAAAGACGGTGAAGTGCCTGATCCGTATTATGGTGACATGAAAGATTTTGAGCATGTTTATGATATACTTGATCGCAGTTGCGATGTGATGCTCGGCCATTTAATGGATGAGTTGAATCAGCCAAAATAAGTCGAGGAATAATCCTCGACCACTGAGTTCATATTTGGTCGAAATAAATACCTGATTCTAGTTTCATTTAGGCGAACATATTTTGCCTTCAAATAAGTCCTTTTCATTTTAACCCAAACAAGGCGAACTGTATTGTTAAACCATTCGCCTTGTTTAATGTTTGGAGCCTTGTTTGTCTATTGAATTACAATTTTTTTATTTATGGCTTTATTAACTGATTTTATTTGGATTAAATAAATTCCTTTTGTTAGTTTACTTAAATCAATTGTTGTTTTTTCATCTTTTAGCGTGTTGGTGTATACCTTTTCTCCTAGGATGTTAAAAATTTCAACGTTTGAAATTATAACATCTATTTTAGATAAAAGCGCTATCGTAAATAATCCTTCAGTTGGGTTTGGAAAAATACTTATACCTAAATCAACCTCGGCTACTTCAGTATTACCTACACTGGTAATGTTGTAACAGCTTGATGTGTCTGTACAGCCATTTTTCGTAACTATTACAGCATAACTACCATTTGATGAGGGTACAAATGATTGAGATGTTTCTCCCGGAATTTTGGAATAAGCATTATTGCAATTTACCCATTGATAACTGGCTTGATTTGCACTGGCAGTTAAGGTATTATTAGATTTTGTCACAGAGGTATCTACTGTGTTAATGGTTAAATTTAATGTTACTACCGAATCACAACCTTCAACATTTGTGAGTTTTGCGGTGTAAATTCCACTTGATTTGTAGTTTGTGTTGTCCGCAGACCATGTATACGAATCACAAGCAGTTACACTTGCATAAGAGGTATCTACTGTGTTAATAGTTAAATTTAATGTTGCTATTGAATCACAACCTTCAATATTTGTGAGTTTTGCGGTATAAACTCCGCTTGTTTTGTAGTTTGTATTGTTCGCAGACCAAGTGTACGAATCACACGCGGTTACACTTGCAGAACCAGCGTTTGAATGGCAGGGTATCCAAACATTAAAACTTGCTCTGAATTCCGCATCAATTGTAATACTCCCACCGGCATATACTGTATCTTCTGAAACCGCAACAGGGTAAATGGCAGTAGTTTTTTGCTTCGGATTCCAAGTAGTTGCAAATCCTGTTGTGGCATCTAATGCAGCAATGTTGTTTCTTGATTGCCCGCCAATTGAAGTAAACCCACCTCCAGCATAAACTGTAGTGCCTGAAATAGCAATTGAACCAATAGAACCGTTTGCATTTGGATTCCATGAATTTGCAAACCCAGTTGTAGCATCTAATGCAGCAATGTTATTTCTTGATTGCCCGCCAATTGAAGTAAAACCTCCGCCTACATAAACAGTTGTACCTGAAACAACAATTGAACTAGTTGAACCGTTTGCATTTGGATTCCAAGAATTTGCAAACCCAGTTGTAGCGTCTAATGCTGCAATTCTATTTCTAGGTTGCCCGCCAATTGAAGTAAAACTTCCGCCTACATAAACTGTAGTACCTGAAACAGCAATTGAGCCAACATTACCATTTGCATTAGGATTCCAGTTAGTAGCAAGTCCTGTTGTTACATCTAAAGCTGCAATTTTATTTCGGATTTGCCCTCCAATTGATGCGAATGCCCCCCCAACATAAACAGTAGCACCAGAAACAACAATTGGACCAACAGTCCCACTTACATTTGGGTTCCAAGAAGTAGCGAGCCCGGTTGTGGCATCTAATGCAGCAATTCTATTTCTTGTTTGCCCTCCAATTGATGTAAAAGCTCCACCAACATATACTGTATCGCCTGAAATAGCAATTGATGTAACGTCATAACTTGCATTTGGATCCCAATTAGTTGGAAGCCCAGTTGTAGCATCTAATGCTGCAATTCTATTTCTAGTTTGTCCACCAATTGAAGTAAATTTACCTCCAACATATAATTTAGTGCCTGAAATAGCAATTGATAAAACCTGAGAGCTTACAACTGGATTCCACGTTGTGGCAAGTCCAGTTGTGGCATCTAGTGCAGCAATGTTATTTCTAGGTTGTCCTCCAATTAATGCGAAATCACCCCCAACATATACTCTATTTCCTGAAGCTACAATTTGGTGAACCCAATTATCTGCATATGGATCCCAAGCAGTTGCAAGACCTGTTGTTGCATCTAAAGCTGCGATATTTTTTCTTGTTTGGCCTCCAATAGTAGAGAAATTTCCTCCGGCATATACAGTATTTCCTGAAACTGCGATTGATATAACCCTAGAACTAGCATTGGGATTCCAACTTGTCGCAAATCCTGTAGTAGCATCTAAAGCGGCAATGTAATTCCTGTTTTGCCCACCAACTGACGTAAAATAACCTCCCGCATAGACTGTAGTTCCTGATATCGTCATTGAGTAAACATTGTCATTTGCGTTTGGATTCCAGTTAGTTGTGAGTCCAGTAGTTGCATCTAATGCCGCAAGTCTATTTCTTGTTTGCCCTCCAATTGATGTGAAATAACCTCCCGCGTAGACTGTAGTTCCTAAAATAGCAATTGAAACAACCGTATTATTTGCATTTGGGTTCCAAGCAGTTGGTAGACCGGTAGAAGTATTTAAAGCGGCAATTTTATTTCTTGTTTGCCCTCCAATTGAAGTAAAACCTCCACCAACATAGACTGTATCGCCTGCAACAGCAATTGAGTACACAGTACCATTTGCATGAGTCTTCCATGATGTTACAAGACCTGAAATAGTATCTAAAGCGGCAATGTAATTCCTATATTGCCCACCAATTGCAGTGAAAGCACCTCCTACATATACTGTTGTGTCTGACATGGCAATTGAGTAAACTGGATTATTTGCATTTGGATTCCAATTAGTAGCAAGCCCTGTTGTAGCATCTAAAGCGGCAATGTAATTCCTAGTTTGTCCTCCAATTGAAGTGAATCCACCTCCTGCATAAACCGTAGCACCTGAAACAGCAATTGAGCGAATCTCACTATTTGCAATTGGATTCCAAGTTGTTGCAAAGCCAGTAGAAGCTCCTATTGCAGCTATGTAATTCCGGCTTTGTCCACCAATTGATGTGAAAAGACCACCTGCATAAACTGTATCACCTGAAACTACAATTGAGTGAACCCTGTTGTTTGCATTTGGATTCCATAAAGTTACAAGTCCTGTTTTAGCATCAAAAGATGCAATCCTATTTCTTGCTTGCCCTCCAAAATAAGTAAAATCACCACCAACATACACAATATCTCCAGAAATAGCAATTGAATAAACAGCAGCACCAGTTACATGTTTATTCCATGTGGTTGCAAGTCCTGTTGTGGCATCTAAAGCCGCAATTCTACCTCTGTCTTGCCCTCCAATTGAGCTAAAAATTCCCCCTGCATAAATAGTTTTGCCTGAAATTGCAATTGCGTGAACCATATTGTTTGGGCTTGGATTCCAATCGGTTACCTTTCCAAGGTTATTAATGTGGGCCATGTATCTGCGAGCACTATCACCAACCATGGTAAAAGCACCACCTATATACCAACCACCGGTTCCGTCTGGTGTAGCAACATTAATACCTCCATTAGGTTCAGGAAATTCACCAAAAACCTTTTCATCTGCTGTGTTGAGAGCGGCACCATATCTTTTGAATTGACCTACACCCGTGAAATTTCCTCCTGCATACAATATGGAATCATTTATTTTTAATGATGCAACAGAACCATCAAATCCGGCCGCACCAAATAGAGAACTGACTTCTCCTTTGCTTGTTATGTGAGCAATTCGGTTACGAACACTATCACCAACCATGGTAAACTCACCACCTACATACCAGCCCCCATTTCCATCAGGCTCTGAAGCATTTACTGTTCCATTAGGGTTGGCAAATGCGAAATCTGGCTGTCCTGTTGTGGTATCTATTTGCGCACCAAAAGGTTCAATAGGACCTATACTCCTGAAAGCCCCCCCAACGTAAACAATATTTTTTGCAGTATCTTTAACAATGGCATTAATAGGTCCGTTGGGTTGCCACCAAAGTTTATCTAATTTAAGGTTTTGAGAATTTACACCAGAAATCAAAATAGTACTGAGCAGCAATAAAAAAAGTTTCTTCATATTAATAAATTAATGGTTTGGTATTGTTCGGGTATTAGAAATATCTTGTCAATTTATAAAAAGAAGGTTTATGATGCATTTTGCTTAACACCCTCTACCACACAAATACACATCAAAATCTTGTATCTTGTTTTATTCGAATAACGTGTAATATTTCGTCATTCCCAAAACTTTACAACTGATTCAATGGTATAAATACGATGCACAAAAAGAGTAACTTCCTCTTGAGTTGTAAACACAAAATAGACAACACCTTCAATTGTGCGTATTTCGTTTAACTAAATCACAACATTAAACCATTTCCGTAGGTTGCTATTATCTTTTTCCCGACAATTAACATCAACAGGTGTAAAAGAACTAGCATCACTACACCAAGGCTTAACAGTAATCTTGTTACTTCGTAAAGTACAAATTACACATTAGCATGAGCTCATTTAAAGTAAAAGGTGGTAATAAACTTAAAGGTGAAATAATTCCTCAAGGCGCTAAAAACGAGGCCTTACAGATTATTTCGGCAGTGCTTTTAACAGCCGAAAAAGTTACCATACAAAATATACCTCAAATACGTGATGTTTTAAAATTGATAGAGTTACTTGGCGATTTAGGTGTTAAGGTTGAAAAACTATCAGATGATACTTACACTTTTGAAGCCAAAGATGTAAACCTAGAATACTTACGTAGCGATGATTTTAAGAAAAAAGGTGCAGCATTACGTGGCTCCATTATGATCATTGGGCCTTTGTTGGCAAGATTTGGAATGGCCTATATACCTGAACCGGGTGGCGATAAAATTGGTCGCAGACCAGTTGATACACACTTACGTGGATTCGAAAATTTAGGTGCTACGTTTGAACATTTACGTGACGAACGTTTCTATAAAATTAATGGTAAAAACTTACAAGGTACTTACATGATGCTTGATGAAGCATCTGTTACAGGTACTGCAAACATTGCCATGGCTGCAGCTTTGGCTAAAGGAACTACCCAAATATACAATGCCGCCTGCGAACCTTACTTGCAGCAATTGTGTAAAATGATTAATAGCATGGGTGGTAAAATTAGTGGCATTGGTTCTAATTTACTTACCATTGAAGGTGTTGATTCATTAGGTGGTTGTACACACCGCATGTTGCCCGATATGATTGAGATTGGATCGTTTATTGGTTTGGCAGCAGCCACACAATCTGAGTTGTTAATTAAAGATTGTTCTATACCTAACTTGGGCGTTATTCCAAGTGTTTTCCGTAAAATGGGTATTGAGTTAGAGTTTAGGGGTGATGATATTTTTGTTCCATCACAAGAAAGCTACAAAATACAATCGCTTATTGATGGTAGTATTTTAACCATTAAAGATGGCATTTGGCCGGCCTTCACACCTGATTTAATATCTATTGCATTGGTTACAGCAACACAAGCTAAAGGCAGCGTATTAATTCACCAATGGATGTTTGAAAGTCGCTTGTTTTTTGTCGACAACCTGATTGATATGGGTGCCAAAATTATACTTTGCGATCCACATCGAGCAGTTGTAATTGGTAGCAATCGCGAAACTAAATTACGCGGTATTACCATGAGCTCGCCAGATATCAGAGCTGGTGTGGCCATGCTAATTGCAGCTTTAGCTGCCAACGGAACAAGTACAATTAATAATATAGAACAAATAGACCGAGGATATCAGTTTATAGATAAGCGTTTACAGGCTATTGGCGCTGATATTACACGCATTGATTAATTAAACAAACACACTTTAATGCGCAGTTTTGGTAACATCCGGAGCTGCGCATTTTTTATGATATCACTAAGTAGATGAATAATATCGGCAATAAGTTTAACTTAGCGCCCATGTACAAATGGGTAATTATTGGATTAAGTTTATTGATATATGTTCAGGTATCAGCGCAGCGTAACCTGGCTTTGCACGATACTTTTCCGGTATTTCAAATGCAAACCTTATCCGGTGAAACTTATAGTAACGATAGTGCTTTGCAACATCCAACCATTTATATTTTTTGGGCATCGTGGAATGCCCCTTCGCTTGAGTTATTAGATGAAATAAAACAACATTATCCCATCATCAACCCAACCAGAAGAGGCGTAAAGCAAATGTTTATTGATGTTGTTGATATTAGCATTGATACCAAACCCGATATACACCGCATTACAGTTAAACGAGAAGATTGGCCTTGGGAGCAACATTTGGTTGATTACAAAGGTTGGGAGTCGAGTGTGTTAAACGCTTTAGGTATTACCAAAATACCAACATTACTTATAGTTGATAAAAGCAAAAAAGTAATTGTAGTAGACCCCGACATCAACCAATTACGCAATACGCTTAGCAATATCAAGCTCAACACAACCTTGTCAAATTGACATTTTACAACCGCATGGCAACGTATTTGCCCAATTGCACATGAAAACTAAAATTAAAAACTTTTTTAAAGGCATGAATCAGGAACATACCAACGAAACCGCTATGAGCAACAATGAAGAATTGAATAATAACCAAGAGCAGTTAAATGTGGAAGGTGAAAATACGTCAGCCGAAAGTCAGGAAAATAACACAACATCTGCAAATGAGGCAGTACGCGATTTTGAGGCTGAATTAAAAGAAAAAGACGATAAATATTTACGCCTATATGCCGAGTTTGAAAACTACAAACGCAGAACATCGGCCGAGCGTATAGAGTTATTTAAAACCGCAGGCCAAGAAATTATGTTGGCTATGATTCCTGTTTTGGATGACTTTGAGCGTGCATTAAAAGCAATGGAAACCGCAACAGATATAAGTTCAGTAAAAGAAGGTATTGAATTGGTAAGCCATAAGTTTAAAAACACGTTAGTTTCTAAAGGTTTAAAGCCAATGGAAAGTGTTGGTCAGCCCTTTAACGCTGATTTGCATGAAGCTATTACCAATATTCCGGCTCCAACAGAGGATATGAAGGATAAGGTAATTGATGAGGTAGAAAAAGGCTACTACCTTGGCGAAAAAGTAATTAGATACGCAAAAGTAATTGTAGGCGCATAACAGATTTATAAAGCATAACCCTAAAATATTGAACGCATCCTGTTTTAAAAGTTTGTGGCAATATGAAAAAGACAATGGCAAAAAGAGATTATTACGAAATATTAGGATTAAACCGCAACGCAAGTGTTGACGAGATAAAAAAAGCTTACCGCCAAATGGCTATCAAGTATCACCCTGATAAAAATCCGGGCGATAAAGCTGCAGAAGATAAATTTAAAGAAGCAGCTGAGGCATATGAGGTGTTAAGTGACCAAAACAAAAGGGCAAACTACGACCGATTTGGACACCAAGGTGCAAGTGCGGCTGGTGGCGGATATGGTGGCGGTGGCATGAATATGGACGATATATTCAGTCAGTTTGGTGATGTATTTGGCGATGGTGGTAATCCTTTCGAATCTTTTTTTGGTGGAGGAGGCAGTGGTGGCAGACGTAGTGGTGGTGTTAGAGGCAACAACGTTCGCATAAAAGTTAAACTTACTTTAAAAGAAATTGCCGAAGGCGTTGAGAAAAAAGTAAAGTACAACCGAATGGTTACTGCCGATGGTTTAACTTTTAAAACGTGTACTACTTGTAACGGTGCAGGTCAGGTGCGCAGGGTTACACAAACCTTTTTGGGTCAAATGGCTACCACAAGCACTTGCCCAACTTGTAACGGTGCCGGTAAAACGGTTGATAAACGCCCTAGTGGTGTTGGTGCCGATGGATTGGTAGGTAAAGAAGAAATTGTCACCATTAATATACCAACCGGAGTTGCTGATGGCATGCAATTAAGCATGAGCGGTAAAGGTAACATGGGACCAAATGGCGGACCTGCAGGCGACTTGATTATAGTGATTGAGGAGATTGAAGATCCGGTTTTAAAACGTGATGGCAATAACATTATGTTTGATTTGTATGTATCTTTTGCTGATGCCGCATTGGGGACAAACGTAGAAGTACCAACGGTTGACGGCAAAGTAAAGCTAAAAATTGATGCCGGAACACAAGCAGGCAAAATATTACGTTTACGCGGAAAAGGTTTACCTGAATTAAATTCTCATCATCGTGGAGATCAGTTGGTGCATATCAATATTTGGACACCACAGAAGCTTACTTCAGAAGAACGTGAGGTATTAGAAAAGTTGCGTAATGCAGATAACTTTAAACCGCATCCGGGTAAAAATGATAAAAACTTTTTTGATAAAATGCGTGAGT
>CAZRVA010000004.1:0-3521 GCA_964603255.1 uncultured Chitinophaga sp. | reverse complement strand
ATAATATCAATCTATTATAAGTGTAAAAGCCTCGAAAAATATTCGGGGCTTTTTATTTACCATCCGCCATTTTAAACTTGGTTAAGCATAAATAAAAAGGTGATGCACTGAAACTAATCATGCATCACCCTTTACGAAAAAAGTAATAAATATACTAAAACAGAACTCCTAACGGACTAATTTATGTATTGTCGCTTTCTTGTTTAACTCAGTATTAATAGTACACTAGAGCTTTTTACCTAAAAATTTCATGTAGCTTTTCTTCGCGGTATTTAAATATTTGGTTTACGCGTTTTTCTACAAACAAGCTATTTATTATCGGCTCTAAAATCCAACCCGGTGATAAAAACTCAACACGGTCTGTCATCTCTGTTCGGCCATCACCCAAATCTTTAAAAGTATGTGTGTGGTGCCAACGCACGTATGGACCTTTTATTTGTTCATCAACAAATTGGTAAGGCGGATTCCAGGTACTGATTTTGGTTTTCCATTTAAATGGTATACCATTAAGTTTAATCTTATAATCTATTAATGTGCCTGGAAACATTTTAATAGGAGAAGGAGTGAGAATTTTAAACTCTAGCTCCGGTGGGGTTAATGCATTTAAGTTTTCTGCTTTACTAAAAAACTCAAATACCACATCTAGTGGTTTATTAATAATTGTGACGGTTTCAAGTATGTGTGGTTTCATTATTTTGTTTGATTTATTTTAAAATCATCAACACTAATAAAGACAAACAAAAAGCCTAACTGTTTTAACTACCTTTGTAAGGTGAATTATTTACGCGCAGAAAACATAAACAAAAGATATGGCGATAGGGTGTTATTTCAAAACCTTACGTTAACCATAGAAAAAGGCGATAAAATTGCTTTAATTGCTAAAAATGGTACCGGAAAAACCAATTTATTGAATATTTTAGCCGGAGTTGATACCAGTGATGGTGAAGGAAAAGTAATTACCGATAAAAATATTCAGGTAGCATATTTGCCTCAGGAACCATACTTAGATCCTAAATTAAATGTTTGGGATGCACTTTTTAATAGCAACAACGAATTATTAAAAGCAGTTGCTGAATATGAGGAAGTAATGCGCATTTCGGAAACTAACCACGATGAAGCTACCATGCAAAAATTGCAATATGCCATGGAAAAAATGGATGCACTTAACGCCTGGGATTACGAGAGTCGCATTAAGCTTATCCTTACAAAATTAAGTATTACACGCTACGATCAGCCAGTGCCAATGCTTAGTGGTGGGCAACGTAAACGATTGGCTTTGGCGCGCATTTTAATTCAAACCCCCGACCTGATTATAATGGATGAGCCAACCAACCATTTGGATGTAGAGATGATTGAATGGCTGGAAGGTTACCTTAAAAGTGCTGATGTAACGTTGTTTTTGGTTACACATGATAGGTATTTTTTAGATGCTGTTTGCAATGAAATTATTGAGCTAGACAACAACCAACTTTATACCTATAAAGGCAATTATGCCTATTTTATGGAGAAAAAGGAGGAACGCATTTTTAAAGAAGGCAGAGAAATTGATAAGGCACGTAACTTGTTTAGAAAAGAATTAGAGTGGATGCGCAAACAACCAAGGGCGCGAGGAACCAAACAAAAAGCACGTATTGATGCCTTTTACGAAACCAAAGAAAAAGCCAGCCAGAAAATTGAAGATAAAAAAGTTGAATTGGATATGAAAATGCAACGTTTGGGTGGCAAAATTATTGAGCTACACAACGTTAATAAGTCGTATCCGGGTTTAAAAATAATTGACAACTTTAGTTACACTTTTCGTCCGGGTGAGCGCGTGGGTATAATTGGTAAAAATGGGGTAGGTAAAAGCACTTTCTTAAATACCTTAATGGAGCTTGATACGCCCGATAGCGGGCATATTAGCAAAGGAGATACCGTTATTTACGGTTATTATTCGCAAAAAGGTTTGGAGATTAAAGAAGACAAGCGAGTATTGGATGTGGTGAAAGATATTGCCGAAGTAATTGAATTGGGCAGGGGCGAGCAAATTACAGCCACTCAATTGTGTAAACGCTTTTTGTTTGATGATAAAATGCAACACACTTTTGTAAGTAAATTAAGTGGTGGTGAGCGCAGAAGGCTGTTTTTATTGACGGTTTTGATTAAAAATCCAAACTTTTTGGTGTTAGACGAGCCTACAAATGACCTTGATATTCAAACACTAAACGTGTTGGAAGACTTTTTAGAGAGTTACAAAGGCTGTTTGGTAATTGTAACCCACGATAGGTATTTTATGGATAAGTTGGTTGATCACTTGTTTATTTTTGAGGGTGAAGGCAAAATACGCGACTTTAATGGAAATTATCAGGATTACTTGGATGAGCAAGAAGAGAAACGTAATGCGGCTAAAATAGCGCAACAAGCTCCCAAAATTGAGAAAGTTGAAGCTAAAGCTGCTGCTATGGAAGCACCAAAAACGGTTACTAAGCGTAAACTTAGTTTTAAAGAACAGCACGAGCTGGATACTTTAAATAAAGAAATACCTGAACTGGAGGCTAAAAAGCTTGAAATAAGTAGTAAGTTGAGTGCTGGCAGTAACAACCATGAGGAATTAATGCAGTGGAGCAGGGAGGTAGAAGAATTAAACGCACTTCTTGACGAAAAAGGTATGCGTTGGTTAGAGCTTAGCGAATAATTAAATAACGTCTTAAATGAGGCCCGAATAGGTTTTTACCTGTTCGGGCTTTTTTATGTGCATTTGGGCCAGTTTGGCAGCAATTACAATTGTAAACAAGTTTACAACCCTTGTTTGTACCCATTTACTAATGTTAAATAAGTAATTTAGACAGAAATTATGTTATTAAAAATCAGTTAATTAGAGTATTGAATATAAAGTGTTAATAAATACCTAAAATTAACAATTGTTTTGCATATGGTTTACAAAAGTAAACAGCAATAAACAAATGTAAATGACGAGGTTAACATTTGTTTGAATAAGAATTAAGTATCAATAAATCAATATTTTACTATAATGGATGAACTTAACAAACGTATAGTTGAGATTATGGTTCGATTTAACCATTCAAAATCGTCATTAGCAACTGAGCTAGGCGTTTCTTTACCACTTATAACTCACATAACTACAGGGCGTAATAAGCCCGGAATTGAATTATTGCAACGTGTATTGCAGCGTTTTCCTGATATTGACCCACTATGGTTGTTTTTGGGTGAAGGTAATATGTTAAAACCCGAGCCCAAGCAAATAGATTTAACCCCTGTTTTGATGAAGATGAATGATTTAAATGCATTGGTTAATAATGCATTAGATGTAAATAAAACAATGTTAGATTACCACAAACTGCTGTTAGATGAGGTGCTTCATTTGCAGGAAATGAGCATTCAAATTCAGCATTCGAGTCATGATTTGGATCAACTAAAAGCCAAACTTGAATCTATTAAGGATGAGTTAAGAAATATTTAAACCTTATATTTAAATATTTAACATTAAAATGGATAAAACAAAAAGATTAATTGGTTATTAT
>CAZRVA010000003.1:49549-68365 GCA_964603255.1 uncultured Chitinophaga sp. | reverse complement strand
TTAGACCCGAGGTTATTGGTTGATGGAGCAAAAACAGTGGTATCGCTTTTGTTTAATTATTACTCAACCCGAAAACAAAACGATATTGCCGCACCTAAAATAAGCAAGTATGCTTACGGACAAGATTACCACGATGTATTAAAATCCAAATTGCACGAACTGATTAATTGGATTCGAGAACATATTGGTGAAGTTAATGGTAGAGCTTTTGTTGATTCTGCTCCTGTATTAGAGCGTGCTTGGGCGGCTAAAAGTGGATTAGGTTGGATTGGCAAAAACGGCAACCTGATTAATAAAGGCAGTGGCTCGTTTTATTTTTTAAGCGAGTTGATTATTGATTTAGAATTACCTGCTGATAAAAAAATAGCTACAAACCACTGTGGAACTTGTACTGCCTGTATTGATGCTTGCCCTACAGAGGCAATTATTAGCCCAAGTATTATTGATGGGAGTAAATGTATTTCATACTACACAATTGAGTTAAAAGATGCACTTCCGAATGATGCAAAAGGCAAATTAGATAATTGGATGTTTGGTTGTGATGTGTGCCAAGATGTATGCCCATGGAATAGATTTGCCACACCTAACAATGAGCCAGAGTTTGCGCCCAATAAAGAATTAATGGGCTTTACCAAACAAGATTGGATAGAACTTACCGAGGATGTTTTTAAAAAAGTTTTTAAAAATTCGCCTGTAAAGCGCACCAAATACAACGGTTTAAAAAGAAATATTGACTTTATAGTAAATTAG
Source organism: uncultured Chitinophaga sp. (assembly GCA_964603255.1). Classification (GTDB taxonomy): domain Bacteria; phylum Bacteroidota; class Bacteroidia; order UKL13-3; family UKL13-3; genus UBA6183. The sequence continues at coordinate 67,615 of CAZRVA010000003.1, read as the reverse complement.
CAGCGCATGAAATTGAATCAACTTAGCATATACAGTATAATTATTTTGCTTTTTGTAGTAACCAATACAAAGGCTCAGTCTCTATTTGATTATGGCGTAAGGGCAACTTTAAACATGAGCACCATTGGCACTCAATACGGTAAATACAACGGTAGTGGTTTTTATAGTATAGGTGCGTTTGGCTCAAAAAAAATGACCAATGTAATCACCTTGGCTGTTGAACCTACATACTCTATTACAGGTTTTAAAGAAAAGCAAAACGATAACAGATACACCTTACACCATCTTGATTTTAATTTAAACAGCTATTTTTCTTTGTTTGGTGATGATGCATTGAGGTTATTTTTAGGAGTTCGTCCGGGGTATTTGCTCAGTGCAAAAAGCGAGACTATTAAAGATGGTGGTTACGTAAAAGCAGATGCTTTAAACAACACCAACAAATCGGGGCAAATTGATTTAGGAATCAACGCTGGTCTTTCTGTGCAATTATCTCAAGTAGTTAACTTTGAACTAGGTTATACCTATGGTGCTACGAACAATAATGATAACACACTTATTCAAGGTCGAACTTCCACGATAGAGATGACATTAAAATTAAATGCAGTTGACTTAAAACGCTTACTAGACAATAGAGAAGTAACACTTAAGGAACAGATTCAACAGTACCAGAAAGGTATCCTATTTGTCATGCTTCCAACTTTATCAGAAAAAGATTTGTCCAAGTACACAATTGACGGTGATAGGAGTTACGCTGTTAACGAGTTGCGCGTAAGAAACTTGAAAGTGATTAATGAGTTTAAACGCCATTATTCTTTTACGCCAATTTATTTCTTCGCTGATAGCAATGTAAATCAGATTGTAATGGGCAATTGGGGAAGTATATTCTTAAATAGCAATTTGGAGATTGATAGCAGCATAACAGCGCCACCAACTACTAACTTTATGGTAGCAAGCTTTTGTAATGATTTATTTGCATACAGCGATAGAATAAGTTACGGTTTATTTGTATACGATAACAAAATGAATCAGTTAGGTAAACCATACACCATTCCGGGACAAATGTTCGGTTTATTTACGGATGGAGATCCACAAAATTACTTTAAGACCAGGCGAATTAACTACACCACTATGCCATTTGACAGAATGATTAGGAAGTTTAACAGCCGCATGACACGTTACGCAGAGTTTTAATTACTCTTCTTTTAACGCTTCGGCAATACCATCCAACTCATAATACCAACCTTCTCCATAAGCACGAATTAAAGGTGCTTTTAAAAACTGGTACAAAGGCGTTTTATGTTTTTCTCCTAACGAACAAGCTGGCTTGCATATTTCCCATTTATGATAATTCAATGCATCATAATCACCTACTTTATTAATTCTTATAGGGTACAAATGGCATGAAATAGGCTTTTGAAAATCTATTGCTCCGGCTTTCCAAGCATTTTCTATACCACAGGCCAAAATTCCATTATTACTAATAGCAAAAACACACTCACCAGACGGTAAACATGTGGTTACCAAATCACCATCTTTATCTAATTCACTTACCCCTTTTTCTTTAATAACAGCTATTCCTTCGGCTGTTAAAAAAGGCTCTACTTTGGGTAATAAATCATTTAAGATATTTAGTTCAACATCATTTAATGGAGCACCAAAGTCGCCCTCTACACAGCAAGCCCCTTTACATGCATTTAAATCACATATAAAATGTTTATCAAATAAATCCTCCGATAGGAGCGTATTTTCGTGAATAATCATACTTTAAAGTAAATAAAAAAACGGCTAAGTGTTACCTAGCCGTTTCGTAATTTTATTGAAGTAATATTAGTTTTCTTCAGTTGCAGGAGCATCGTTAGATTCAGTAGCAGGTTTTGCAGCTGGCTTACGACCTCTACGAGTAGTTTTCTTAGCAGCTTTAGCTCCTTTTTCAGCAAGCATAGCCTCATTAAAGTCTACCAATTCGATAATACTCATTTCAGCGTTATCACCTTTACGGTTAACAAGCTTTAAAATTCTTGTGTAACCACCCGGACGATCACCAACTTTTTGAGCAACCGGTCCAAAAAGTTCTTTAACAACTTCTTTGCTTTTTAGGTAGCTAAAAACAGTTCTGCGAGAGTGTGTATTGTCTTCTTTTGATTTACTGATGATTGGCTCAACGTACTTTCTTAATTCTTTAGCTTTAGCCAAAGTAGTAGTAATACGTTTATGTAGAATTAACGAGCCTGCCATGTTAGAAAGCATTGACTTACGATGCGAAGCTGTTCTTCCTAAGTGATTAAATGTTTTACCGTGTCTCATCTCTTTTATAATTTGTCATAAACCCATCTAAGGTTTATGGTCTATCATTTAATTTTTATTCTTCGTTGCCTAAATATTTAGCTACATCCATTCCAAATACCAATCCTTTTTCTCTTGCTAATTCTTCAAGTTCTGACAATGATTTCTTACCAAAGTTACGGAACTTCAATAAATCACCAATTTCATAACTTACTAAATCACCTAAAGTTTTGATATCAGCGGCTTTTAAACAATTGTAAGCACGAACAGATAAATCTAAATCAGATAATGGGGTTTTTAATATTTTGCGAATGTGCAATACATTTTCATCAACCTCTTGAGGAACTTCCTTCACTTGTGTATCCATGGTGATTAACTCATCAGAGAATAACATGAAGTGTTGGATAAGGATTTTAGCTGCCTCTTTCAATGCATCTTCAGGGTGAATTGAACCGTCTGTGGCAATCTCGATTAAAAGCTTTTCATAATCGGTTTTTTGCTCAACACGGAAGTCTTCAACACTGTATTTAACATTTTTTATTGGAGTGTAGATAGCATCCATTGGAATTAATCCGATTGGAGCATCTTTAGGTTTGTTTTCCTCTGCAGGAACGTAACCTCTGCCTTTTTCAACAGTGATCTCCAACTCTAAATGTACAGATGGATCCATGTGGCAAATAACCAACTCAGGGTTTAACACCTTGAAAGTGTTGGTATGCTTACCAATTTCACCGGCATTAAATACATCTTGTCCTTTTATGTTGATGAAGATTTTTTCATTGTCTACACCATCAATAATACGCTTAAAACGAACTTGTTTTAAGTTTAATACGATTTCAACAACATCCTCAATTACTCCTTTTAAGGTAGAGAATTCATGATCAGCTCCGGTAATTTTTACTGAAGTGATAGCAAAACCTTCTAAAGATGAAAGTAGAATTCTCCTTAAAGCGTTACCGATGGTAACACCATATCCTTTTTCTAACGGACGGAATTCGAACTGACCAAAGAAGTCAGTTTCTTTATGCATAATAACTTTATCCGGTTTTTGAAAAGCGAGAATGGCCATTTTGTATTTTTAATTATTATTTTGAGTACAATTCAACGATTAACTGTTCCTTGATGTTTTCAGGAATTTGATCTCTTTCTGGCATTGCCAAGAAAGTACCTTTCATAGCCTTAGCATCCCAGTTCACCCAATTAAATTTAGAGGCGTTGCCATGAGCTAACGAATCAACAATAACCTCTAAAGTTTTTGATTTTTCGCGAACTTCAATCACATCACCAGGGCGAAGCGTGTATGAAGGAATATTAACCACGTTGCCATTAACTGTAATATGACGATGGCTTACTAACTGACGTGCTGCTGCACGAGTTTTAGCGATACCCAAACGATATACAGTATTGTCTAAACGCGCCTCAAGGTATTTTAACAAGTTTTCACCGGTAATACCTTTTTTACGAGCTGCGGTTTCAAATGTTTTATAGAACTGACGCTCTAATACACCGTAAGTGTATTTTGCTTTTTGCTTTTCGTATAACTGAACAGCATATTCAGTTAATTTAGCTCTCTTACGAGATTGACCGTGCTGACCCGGAGGTGTTCCTCTCTTTTCGAAATTTTTATCCGGTCCGTAAATTGCCTCTTTGAATCTACGAGCAATTTTGGTTTTTGGTCCTATGTATCTAGCCATTTTTCTTTTTTTCTTAAAAGTACCAAATAATTACACTCTTCTCTTTTTAGGAGGGCGACATCCGTTGTGAGGTAGAGGTGTAATATCACGAATTGATAATACATCTAAACCTGCAGCTTGTAAAGTACGGATTGCAGACTCACGTCCTGATCCTGGTCCTTTTACAAACACTTCAACTTTTTTCATTCCTGCATCAACAGCAACTTTAGCGCAATCTTGAGCCGCCATTTGTGCTGCATATGGTGTGTTCTTTTTAGAACCACGGAATCCCATTTTACCAGCAGAAGCCCAAGATACTACCTGACCTGTAGAGTTGGTAATTGAGATAATAATATTGTTAAAGGTAGCTTTTATGTGCGCTTGACCATTCGCGTCAATCGCTACTACTCTTTTTTTGCTTACTTTTTTATTATTTGTAGCCATTGTTAATGTTATTACTTACCTCTTACTTGGTTACTTTTTTCTTACCTGCAACTGTTTTACGCTTACCCTTACGAGTACGTGCATTAGTACGGGTACGTTGACCACGTAAAGGTAAACCCTTACGATGACGTAAACCACGATAACAACCAATGTCCATCAAACGTTTGATGTTTAGTTGTTTTTCAGAGCGTAATTCACCCTCAACAGTTAAACCTTCGGTTATGAATTTACGAATTTTGCTTAACTCATCGTCATTCCATTCGCTAACCTTTTTACTTAAATCAATTCCACACTCAGTTAAAATGTGCTGAGCAGTTGATCTTCCGATGCCATAAATGTAGGTAAGTCCTATCTCACCTCTCTTGTTTTTAGGCAAATCTATACCTGATATACGAGCCATAGTTCTTAATTATCCTTGACGTTGTTTAAACTTTGGATTCTTTTTGTTAATCACGTAAATTCTTCCCTTACGTTTAACTAAAACACAGTCCTCACTGCGTTTTTTAACAGATGTTCTAACTTTCATCGTTCGTTTACTTATATCTGTAAATAATTCTACCTTTTGATAAATCATACGGTGACATTTCCACCGAAATTTTATCGCCTGGTAATATTTTTATGTAGTGCATCCTCATTTTTCCCGAAATGTGAGCAATGATCTCATGACCATTTTCAAGGCGCACTCTAAACATTGCGTTACTCAATGCTTCTGTTATTACTCCGTCCTGTTTTATCAGTGACTGTTTTGACATACTTGCTTTTATAAGGGCTGCAAAAATAGCAGTTAGTTTTTAAATTGCCAATTTTATTTTAAGCTGCTCCTACCGCACTACGTCCTTTCATCTTCCCTGATTTCATCAAGCCATCATAATGTCTCATCAATAGATGACTTTCAATTTGCTGTAAGGTATCTAACACAACCCCAACTAATATCAGCAATGATGTTCCACCATAAAACTGAGCAAATTGACTGTTGATATTTAACACACCAGCTAATGAAGGCATAATTGCTACAGCTGCTAAGAATATAGAGCCCGGCAATGTGATGCGTGACATAATGTTATCAATAAAACTTGCTGTTGCTTGACCAGGTTTAACACCAGGAACAAAGCCTCCATTACGCTTCAACTCATCAGAAATCTGGGTTGAGTTAACCGATATTGCTGTGTAGAAATACGTGAACAATATAATTAGGATAGCAAATGTTAAATTGTAGGCAAATGATGTTGGATCTACTAAGGCCATTAAACCGCGCATACTTTCGTAATCAGGGAAAAATTGAGCAACAGTAGAAGGAATAAACATTAATGCTTGTGCAAAAATGATAGGCATTACACCCGCAGTATTAACTTTTAATGGTAAGTATTGACGTACACCACCTGTTTGACGGCTACCAACAATACGTTTAGCATATTGTACTGGAATTTTTCGAGTTCCTTGTACCAACATGATAACTCCCATGATGATTGCAAATAAAGCTGCAAGTTCAACCAAGAATATAACCAATCCCCCACCCGACTCAGTGAATTTGAAAACAAACTCATCTTTAATTGCGAATGGTAAACGAGCTATAATTCCGATCATAATGATTAGTGAAACTCCATTACCAATACCTTTGTCTGTAATACGTTCACCTAACCAAAGCACAAACATGGTGCTGGCAGTTAAAACCACTACAGAGGTAAGCATAAACATAAAATCAGATACACCACTGCCATCCATTGCTGAAATGATTGCACCTGGGTTTTCAGACTTTAAGTTTACAAGGAATCCTATTGATTGAACAGCAGTTATTGCTATAGTTAAGTAACGGGTAATTTGGTTGATCTTTCTTCTTCCATCTTCACCTTCTTTTTGCATTTTTTGGAACGTTGGTACAGCCATTGTTAATAACTGTACTACGATTGATGCAGAAATGTATGGCATGATACCCAGCGCAAAGATTGATCCTCTTGCAAAGGCTCCGCCAGCAAACATATTGATCAAACCAAAAATACCATCAGCGGCTTGGTTTTTCGAACCTTCAAGCATGTTAGGGTCAACACCGGGTAAAGTAACATAAGTACCAACACGGTAAATCACCAACATCCAGAAAGTAAACGCAAGTTTGAAGCGTAAATCTTCAATGCGGTAAATATTTTTGATGGTTTCGATCAGTTTCTTCATTGGTTAGATTGTTTCTGCTTTACCACCGGCAGCTTCAATTGCTTTGATTGCTGACGCTGAGAATGCGTGTGCTTTTACCTGAATAGCTGATTTTAATTCGCCACGACCCAATACTTTGATAACACCATTTTTTGAAACAAATCCGTTATCTAAGAATGTTTGGAAATCGATTGATGTTAAACCTTTTTCGTCAGCAAGTTTTTGTAAACGATCTAAATTTACTGGAACAAACTCAACACGGTTTAAATTTTTGAAACCAAACTTTGGAATACGTCTGTATAAAGGCATCTGACCACCCTCAAAACCACGTTTTGTTGAGGTTCCTGAGCGAGATCCCGCACCTTTATGACCACGTGCAGCAGTTCCGCCTTTACCAGAACCTTCACCGCGACCAACGCGTTTCCCTTGTTTATGTGTAGCACCTTTTGCAGGTCTTAATGTATGTAATTTCATTGTTGTAAACTGGCTAATTAAATGTTTTCAATTTTAAGCAAGTGAGCAACTTTCTTAACCATACCCATGATTTGTGGTGTTGCTTCTTTTTCAACTGTTTGATTTAATTTGGTAAAACCCAATGCTCTTACAGTTCTTTTTTGCCCCTCAACTCTGTCGATGGTACTTTTTACTAGTGTAATTTTTACTTTAGACATTGTATTAACCATTAAAAACTTTCTTTAAACTAATACCTCTTGTTTGAGCAATGGTAAACGCATCACGCATATTTAATAATGCATCAATGGTGGCTTTTACCACGTTGTGCGGGTTTGATGAACCTTTAGATTTTGCTAATACGTCTGTTACACCTGCACTCTCTAGAACTGCACGCATAGCACCACCTGCAATAACACCGGTACCATGAGAAGCTGGTTGAAGATAAACACGTCCTCCTCCGTATTTGCCAAGTTGATCATGTGGAACGGTTCCTTTTAATACCGGAACTTTAACCAAATTTTTCTTAGCATCATCAATTCCTTTCGAAATAGCATCTGTTACCTCGTTAGCTTTACCTAAGCCGTAACCAACAATACCATTTCCATCGCCCACTACAACAAGGGCTGAAAAGCTAAAGGTACGTCCACCTTTTGTTACTTTCGCAACACGATTGATAGACACAACCTTTTCTTTTAATTCTATATCACTAGATTTTACTCTTTTTACGTTTGCTGTTGACATAACTTTTGATTGGTTATAATTAGAATTTTATACCACCTTCTCTTGCGCCTTCAGCTAAGCTTTTAACTCGGCCATGGTACAAGTAACCATTACGATCAAATACAACAGTAGTGATACCGGCAGCAGAAGCTTTTTCTGCAATTGCCTTACCCACTAAAGCTGATTGCTCAATTTTGGTCATTTTGTCTTTAATTGATTTTGATGAAGCTGATGCTAAAGTTTTTCCGTGTACATCATCGATGATTTGTACATAAATATCTTTATTGCTTCTAAATACTGATAAGCGTGGTTTTTCAGGAGTACCAAAAACACGGCTGCGTATTCCTTTTTTAATTTTAAGTCTTCTTTCAACTTTTTTTCTAAGTACTGACATAGCTTTATCTTATTATTTAGATGCCGTTTTACCAGCTTTTCTTCTAAGTTGTTCACCAACAAATTTGATACCTTTACCTTTGTATGGCTCAGGCTTACGTAAACTGCGTAATTTAGCAGCAACCTGACCGATAAGTTGTTTATCACAACCTTCAAGGGTAATAATTGGATTTTTACCTTTTTCAGTTTCTGTTTTCACTTTAAGTTCAGTAGGAACTTGGAAGTAAATGTGATGTGAAAAACCTAAGGTAAGATCAAGGATGTTTCCATCATTAGTGGCTTTGTAACCAACACCCACTAATTCTTGTTTTACAGTGTAACCTGTAGTAACACCAACAACCATGTTGTTGATTAATGCGCGGTATAAACCATGCATTGCGCGGTGTCTTTTCTGATCAGTAGGGCGGGTTACAACTAAAACGCCATTTTCTACTGTTATATTTAACTCAGGATCTACTTGCTGAGTTAATGTTCCTTTAGGACCTTTTACAGTAACCAAGTTACCGTTTGATATGTTAATATCAACTCCTGAAGGTAATGTAATCGGTGCTTTTCCAATACGTGACATTCTACTACCTCCTTATGATTAATAAACGTAACATAATACCTCACCGCCAACATTGTTAGCGCGAGCCTCTTTATCGGTCATTACACCTTTTGAGGTAGTTAAAATAGCGATGCCTAATCCGTTGATAACACGTGGCATGTTTGATGTTCCTGCGTATTGACGTAAACCTGGGGTACTAATACGCTCAAGTTTCTTAATAGCCGGGGTTTTGGTAACCGGGTGGTACTTCAAAGCAATTTTGATCGTACCTTGATGAGTGGTTGAATCTTCGAACTTGTAATTAAGGATGTAACCTTTGTCGAAGAGAACTTTGGTCATTTCTTTCTTCAAGCGAGAAGAAGGAATCTCAACAATGCGATGATTTGCCTTGATCGCATTGCGTAACCTAGTCAAGTAATCTGCAATTGGATCTGTCATAATTTTTGTTTTTCTAGCCGATAGTTAGCCAAGGCTTTTACTCTTATCGGCTTAGTTTATATTTATTTTAAGTTAAATGAGGCGCGAAAATACAGGAATTATTTAAAACTCCTATATTTTCACGCCTTTATTTTTATTTTGGATATTACCAGCTCGCTTTGGTTACGCCCGGAATCTTACCCATTAAGGCCATTTCGCGGAATTGATTACGGCAAATACCGAAATCACGCATGTAACCTTTAGGACGACCAGTAAGCTTGCAACGATTTTTTAGACGAGCCGGAGAAGAGTTACGAGGCAATTTTTGGATTGCATCAAAATCACCGGCTGCTTTTAACGCTGCTCTTTTTTCAGCATAACGAGCTACTAATTTTTCACGTTTAACTTGACGTGCTTTGATTGATTCTTTAGCCATTGTAATTATTTTTTAAATGGTAAGCCAAATTCTTTTAATAGAGCATGGCATTCTTCATCGTTTGATGCAGTGGTAACAAAAGTAATGTCCATACCATTAATACGGTTTACTTTATCGATTACAATCTCTGGGAAAATGATTTGCTCAGTTACGCCCATAGTGTAGTTTCCACGTCCGTCAAAACCTTTCACATTTAATCCTGCGAAATCACGTACACGAGGTAATGATACAGAGATTAAACGATCTAAAAATTCGTACATTTTATCACCACGCAAAGTTACGCGTGCACCAATTGGCATGTTCTCTCTTAATTTAAAGTTAGAGATCGCCTTCTTAGATTTGGTAGGTACGGCTTTTTGACCGGCAATGATGGTCATTTCTTCAACTGCTTGGTCTACAATCTTTTTATCAGCAACTGCAGCTCCTAAACCTTGGTTTAAACAAATTTTGGTTAAACGTGGAACCTGCATTACATTTTTGTATGCAAACTTCTCTTTAAGAGCAGGTGCAACTGTTTTGCTGTATGTTTCTTTTAATCTTGGAGTATACATATCGGATATTATTCTATTACCTCACCTGATTTTTTTGATACGCGCACAATTTTACCTTCTGGGGTAACCTTGCGGCCTACACGGGTAGCATTACCCGATTTATCCAAAACTTTAAGGTTAGATATATTAATAGGAGCTTCCTTTTTAATAATACCACCTTGTTGGTTTTGAGCATTTGGTTTGGTATGACGGCTAACAATGTTGATGCCTTCTACCAAAGCGCGTTTCTCTGCGTTAAAAACTTCGATAACACGGCCTTTTTTACCTTTATCGTCACCGGTAATTACCAATACCATGTCTCCTTTTTTAACGTGGAGCTTAGCTTGTTTGTTAAATTTTCTTTGCATAATTACAATACCTCCGGTGCTAATGAAACGATTTTCATGAATTGTTTTTCACGTAATTCACGCGCAACAGGCCCAAATATACGTGTAGCTCTTGGTTCGTCTTGTGCATTTAACAAAACACAAGAGTTATCGTCAAAACGAATGTATGAACCATCTGCTCTTCTTACTTCTTTTTTAGTGCGTACTACTACCGCTTTAGAAACGGCACCTTTTTTTACAGTACCTGACGGCATTGCACTTTTAACCGACACTACGATTTTATCGCCTACAGAAGCATAACGTCTAGCAGTACCACCAAGTACCCTTATACAAAGTACTTCTTTTGCACCGCTGTTGTCAGCAACTTTCAGTCTTGATTCTTGTTGTATCATGATTACTTAGCTTTTTCGATAATTTCTACTAATCTCCAACGTTTGTCTTTGCTCAGCGGACGAGTCTCCATTAGTTTAACGATATCGTTAATACCACATTCGTTTTTCTCGTCATGAGCTTTAAATGTTGAGGTCATTTTGATGAACTTCCCGTATTTAGGGTGCATCACTTTACGCTCAACGGCTACTACAATGGTTTTTTGCATTTTATTGCTTACCACTTTACCGATGATAACCTTGCGCGAATTTCTTACTACTGGTGCTGTTGTTTCCATCTTACTAATTATTGAGCATTTTGGGCTGCTAATTGCCTGCTTTTTTGCTCTGTTAACAAACGAGCAATTAATTTTTTGCTGTCCTTAATGGTATTTGTATTTTCTAACGGAGTAACTGCGTGATTGAACATTGTTTTGGTCAACTGCAATTTTTCTGCTTTAATACGAGCTCCCAATTCCTTGTTGGATAATTCTCTGATCTCTGTATTTTTCATCTTATGCTACGTAATCAGGTTTAACAATAAATTTGGTTGTTACAGGAAGTTTTTGAGCTGCTAAACGCATTGCTTCTTTTGCAACATCCATTGGTACGCCATCAATTTCAAACATGATAACACCTGGTTTGATAGGAGCAACCCAATATTCAGGAGCACCTTTACCTTTACCCATACGAACCTCTGCAGGTTTTTTGGTAATTGGTTTATCAGGGAAAATACGAATCCATACTTGACCTTCACGTTTCATGTGACGTGTTAGTGCAATACGCGCTGCTTCCAATTGCTTTGCTGTGATATACTTTGTTTCAATCGATTTTAAACCGAATGAACCGAAAGCTAAAACTGCTCCACGTGTAGCATTACCTCTTACACGGCCTTTTTGTTGCTTTCTAAATTTTGTTCTTTTAGGTTGTAACATTGTAATTCTAATTTATTCGTACTACCCTTAATTAATTCTTTGGTTTTCTATCGCCAGCACCTCTTCTATCGCCCGAAGGTTTTCTATCGCCACGTGGTCTGTCGTTTCTTCTATCACCTCTTGGTCTGTCGCCTGCGCCTCTTCTGTCGTTTCCACCACGGTTTCCACCACGTGAACCTTCAGCACTTGCTACGCCTGCGTTTGGAGATAAGTCACGTTTACCGTATACCTCACCTTTACAGATCCAAACTTTGATACCAATTTTACCATATACTGTTAAAGCTTCTGCGATAGTATAATCGATATCAGCACGTAAAGTATGCAATGGTGTTCTACCCTCTTTGTAAGATTCTGAACGAGCCATCTCTGCTCCACCTAAACGACCTGATACCATAATTTTAATACCTTCAGCACCCATTCTCATGGTTGAAGCAATTGCAGTTTTTAAAGCACGCTTGTATGAAACACGAGCTTCTAACTGGCTGGCAATGGTTTCGCCAACTAAAGTAGCGTCTAATTCCGGACGTTTAATTTCAAATATATTGATTTGAACATCCTTCTTAGTCAACTTCTTGATCTCTTCTTTAATCTTATCAACTTCTGATCCGGCTTTACCGATAACGATACCCGGACGAGATGTATGAATAGTTATGATGATGCGCTTTATTGTTCTTTCGATTACAATACGAGCGATACCACCTTTTGCGATACGAGCTTTTAGGTATTTTCTGATTTTCTCATCTTCAATAAGTTTATCAGCAAAATTGTTGCCACCGTACCAGTTAGATTCCCAACCTCTGATGATACCTAATCTTAAACCTATCGGGTTAACTTTTTGTCCCATTCTGATTTAAATTTATGCGTTGTTATTATTTACTGTTTCAACAGCTGCAGCAAGTTTGCTGTCAACTACAAGCGTAACGTGATTAGAACGTTTTCTAACACGGTATGCTCTACCTTGCGGAGCGGGTCTAACACGCTTCATCATTGCGCCACCATCCACAAAAATTGTTTTTACGTATAACTGTGCGTTTTCAACATCAGCACCTTCGTTTTTTTGTTCCCAATTGGCAATTGCCGAGCGTAACAATTTTTCTAAACGATGTGAGCTTTCTTTTTTGTTATTGAAACGAAGAATATTCATCGCTTCACCTACACGTTTACCGCGCACTAAGTCGGCAAGTAACCTCATTTTACGAGGCGAAGTAGGACAGTTATTTAATTTCGCTATTGCTTCCATTATTCGTTAGTCTTTTTTAGTCGGGTGACTCTTGAATGTTCTGGTAGGTGCAAATTCACCAAGTTTGTGGCCTACCATGTTTTCAGTTACATAAACCGGAATGAACTTGTTTCCGTTGTGCACTCCGAATGTATGACCTACGAAATCAGGTGTAATCATAGTTCTGCGTGACCAAGTTTTAATCACCGATTTCTTTTTTGATTCGTTCATCGCTTGTACTTTTTTGTCAAGCTTAATATCAACGAATGGTCCTTTTTTTAGCGAACGAGCCATATTCTATTACTTCTTACGTCTTTCGATAATAAATTTATTTGAATGCTTTTTAGGCGTACGGGTTTTGTAACCCTTGGCAATTAAACCTTTGCGTGAGCGAGGGTGACCTCCAGAGGCTCTACCTTCACCACCACCCATAGGGTGATCTACAGGGTTCATTGCAACCGGTCTAGTGCGTGGGCGAATACCTCTCCAACGATTAGCACCAGCTTTTCCTTTACGCTCTAAGCTATGATCAGGGTTTGAAACAGATCCGATTGTTGCCAAACATGTTGATACAATCATACGAGTTTCGCCTGAAGCTAATTTAACAATCGCATATTTACCATCACGGTTTAACAATTGAGCAAAAGAACCAGCTGAGCGAACTAACTTTCCACCTTGACCAGGTTGTAATTCTACATTGTAGATTACCGTACCAAGAGGAATTTCGCTTAACGGTAATGCATTTCCAATTTCTGGAGCAGCACCAGTTCCACTCATAATTGTTTGGCCTACTTTTAAGCCATGTGGAGCAAGCATGTATCTTTTTTCACCATCAGCGTAATGCAATAATGCAATACGACCTGTACGGTTTGGATCATACTCAATGGTAGCAACAGTTGCAGGTACACCATGCTTGTTGCGTTTAAAGTCGATGATACGGTATTTTTGCTTATGACCACCACCAATGTAGCGCATAGTCATTTTACCAGAACCATTACGACCACCACTTTTGCTGTGTTTTGCAATCAACGATTTTTCGGGTGTTGATGTCGTGATCTCCTCAAATGTATTCGCTGATTTGAAGCGAGTACCCGGAGTCATTGGTCTAAATTTTCTAATTCCCATAATTACTTAAATATTCTTCAATTATATGTTTGCGAAGAAGTCAATAGTTTGACCTTCTTTAACAGTGATAATAGCTTTTTTTACTGATGGTCTTCTGCCACTGAATTGCCCTCTTTTAGTAAAGCGTGATTTTGCTTTACCTGCATAGATAGCTGTGCTTACGCTCGTTACAGTAACATCGTACATTTTTTCAATTGCAACCTTAATCTCAGGTTTGTTAGCTGTCTTTTCTACTAAAAAGCTATACTGATTAAGCTTTTCGCTTAAACGAGTAGATTTTTCAGTGATTAAAGGCTTTTTTAAAACGCTCATCTTAATTAATTTAATGTTTCAACAATAACTGGTACCGAGTTTTCAAGCAAGATAACTTTGTTAGCGTGCAAGATTTCGTAGGTATTTACGTCTTTTGCTGCTACCACTTTTGCTTTTGGCAAGTTGCGGCTTGAGCGGTAAATATTGTGGTTATACTCAGGTATAATCATCAATACTTTTTCGTTTGCTAACTTAAGGTTATTTAAAAGAGCAATATATTGTTTTGTTTTTGGAGCTTCAAAGTTGAAGTTCTCTAAAACAGTAATATTGTTTTCTTTCGCCTTGTATGCAAATGCCGATTTACGGGCAAGTTGCTTTAACTTTTTGTTTAGTTTAAAACTGTAATCACGTGGACGTGGACCGTGTATACGAGCACCACCTACGAAAGTACCACTTTTGATACTACCTTTACGTGATCCGCCTGTACCTTTTTGGCGATGTAATTTCTTGGTTGAACCGCTTACTTCACTTCTTTCTTTAGCTTTATGCGTTCCTTGACGTTGGTTAGCCAAGTATTGCTTAACATCTAAATAAATAGCATGGTTATTTGGTTCGATACCGAAAGTATCTGCAGAAAGAGTTACTTTCTTACCGGTTTCTGTACCGTTTATGTTCAATACTGCTAATTCCATGTTATTTCTCGATAAATACGATTGAACCTTTAGAACCAGGAATGCTACCTTTAATAACTAGCAAGTTTTGGTCCTTCATTACTTTTAAAATTTCAAGGTTGGTTTTCTTTACACGATCACCACCGGTTCTTCCAGCCATACGCATACCTTTAAATACACGTGAAGGATCAGAAGAAGCACCTAATGAACCAGGAGCTCTTAAGCGGTTGTGTTGACCATGCGTTTGCATACCAACCCCACTAAAACCATGACGTTTAACAACACCTTGGAAACCTTTACCTTTAGAAGTGCCGACAACGTCAACAAATTCTCCCTCAGCGAAAAGGTCAACCGAAATGGTTTGTCCTAGTTCTAATGTTTGTTCAAAGCCTTTAAATTCTACCAACTTACGTTTAGGCGTGGTATTAGCTTTTTTAAATATACCTATTTGCGCAGCGGGAGTGTTTTTTTCTTTACGTTCTCCATACGCTAGCTGAACAGCAGCGTAGCCATCTTTTTCGGTGGTTTTAACTTGCGTTACCACACAAGGGCCCGCTTCGATAATCGTACAAGCTACATTCTTGCCGTTTTTATCGTAAATGCTGGTCATTCCAACTTTTTTTCCTATCAGTCCTGACATAATTTTCTATGATCAAACTTTAATTTCAACATCAACACCGCTTGGTAATTCTAATTTCATTAGTGCATCAACAGTTTTTGCGGTTGAACTGTAAATGTCCAGAATTCTTTTATAAGAGCATAACTGGAATTGTTCTCTGGCTTTCTTGTTAACATGTGGAGAGCGAAGAACTGTGTAAATTTTCTTTTTTGTAGGAAGTGGAATTGGACCACTTACCACAGCTCCGGTAGATTTTACCGTCTTTACAATCTTCTCTGCCGACTTGTCAACCAGATTGTAGTCAAATGACTTAAGCTTGATTCTTATTCTTTGGTTAACCATGATATTAGGCTTTTGCTTTACCGTTTACTTTTGCTAAAACTTCTTCTTGTACGTTGCGTGGTGCTTCAGCGTAATGATCGAACTCCATTGTTGATGTTGCACGACCTGATGATAAGGTACGTAATTGAGTTACGTATCCGAACATCTCTGCTAAAGGAACTTTTGCTTTAATTA
Source organism: uncultured Chitinophaga sp. (assembly GCA_964603255.1). Taxonomy (GTDB): domain Bacteria; phylum Bacteroidota; class Bacteroidia; order UKL13-3; family UKL13-3; genus UBA6183. Next base: position 51,522 of record CAZRVA010000003.1, on the reverse strand, counting down.
CTTGTGAACCTGCGCGAGTGTCCATTCCTTCTAATTGACCTCTACGTTTGTTTAAGTCACCAATAACGTCACCCATGTTTTCTTCTGGTGTAAGAACTTCAATTTTCATGATAGGTTCTAATAACACAGGATTTGCTTTGCGAGCTGCTTCTTTAAAGCCCATCTTAGCTGCTAACTCGAATGATAATGCATCCGAATCCACCGCGTGGAATGAACCGTCAAATAAGCGAACTTTTAAACTTTCGATTGCATAACCTGCTAATACACCATTTTGCATTGCAGCTTTGAAACCTTTTTCAACTGAAGGAATGAATTCTTTTGGAATTGCACCACCCACAATTTCGTTTACAAATTCTAAGCCCGGCTTGTCAGCTGAACCAGGTATTAATTCAAACTGAATATCAGCGAATTTACCTCTACCACCCGATTGCTTTTTATATACCTCGCGGTGTGTAACAGCTATTTGAATATTTTCTTTGTATGAAACCTGAGGCGCACCTTGGTTACATTCAACTTTAAATTCACGTTTTAAACGGTCAACGATGATTTCTAAGTGTAACTCACCCATACCAGAGATTACTGTTTGACCAGTGTCTTCGTCTGTGTGAACACGGAAGGTAGGATCTTCTTCAGCTAATTTAGCTAAACTCATACCTAATTTATCAACGTCTGCTTGTGTTTTAGGCTCAATTGCCAAACCGATTACCGGTTCAGGGAATTGCATAGCTTCTAATACAATAGGGTTTTTCTCATCACAAAGTGTATCACCTGTTTTGATATCTTTAAAACCAACTGCTGCACCAATATCACCGGCACCTAAACTTTCGATAGGATTTTGTTTGTTAGCGTGCATTTGGAAGATACGAGAGATACGTTCTTTGTTACCACTACGTGTATTTAATACGTATGAACCAGCATCTAACTTACCAGAGTAAGCACGCATGAAGGCTAAACGACCAACAAATGGATCTGTAGCAATTTTAAATGCTAAAGCTGCAAATGGTTCGTCATAGCTAGGTTTACGGCTAACCTCTTCACCTGTATTAGGATTTGTACCTTTAATGCTTTCTTTATCCATTGGGCTAGGTAACAATTCCATTACTAAATCTAGCATGGTTTGTACACCTTTGTTTTTGAATGAAGAACCACATACCATAGGTACAATCTTCATATCAACAACAGCTTTACGTAAAGCATCTAATATTTCGCGTTCTGTAATTTGAGTTGGATCTTCAAAGAATTTCTCCATTAAAGAATCATCATATTCAGAAACTGCTTCCAATAATTTTTCTCTCCACTCTTTGGCTTCTTCAACCATGTCAGCAGGAATTTCTACAACTTCGTAGGTCATTCCTTTGTCATGCTCGTTCCAAACCATTCCACGGAAGTTAATCAAATCAACTACACCTTTAAATTGGTCTTCTGCACCAATTGGTAATTGAAGTGGAACAGCGTGGCTACCTAACATGTCTCTTACCTGTTTAACAACTTTCAAGAAGTCAGCACCAGAACGATCCATTTTGTTAACGAAACCGATACGTGCTACATTGTAGTTGTTAGCTAAGCGCCAGTTGGTCTCTGATTGAGGTTCAACACCATCAACAGCTGAGAATAAAAATACTAAACCATCAAGGATACGTAACGAACGATTTACCTCTACGGTAAAGTCAACGTGACCCGGGGTATCAATAATATTGATTTGATAAGTTTTGTTACGATATTTCCAAGGCACAGTAGTAGCAGCTGAGGTAATTGTAATACCACGCTCTGCTTCTTGTACCATCCAGTCCATTGTTGAAGCACCATCGTGAACCTCACCAATTTTATGATTTACACCAGAATAATATAATATACGCTCAGTTGTAGTGGTTTTACCCGCATCAATGTGAGCCGCAATTCCAATGTTTCTTGTTAATGTTAAGTCTCTTGACATTTTATATGTACTCTAAACTTTTGTTTAATTAGCTAACTTT
>CAZRVA010000003.1:7797-49449 GCA_964603255.1 uncultured Chitinophaga sp. | reverse complement strand
TAAGTCTCTTGACATTTTATATGTACTCTAAACTTTTGTTTAATTAGCTAACTTTGAAGTGAGAGAATGCTTTGTTAGCTTCAGCCATTCTGTGTGTATCTTCACGCTTTTTTACAGCAGCACCTTCACCTTTTGAAGCTGCGATAATTTCACCTGCCAATTTATCTGACATTGATTTTTCGTTGCGTCTACGTGAATAGTCAATCATCCACTTCATACCAACAGCGATTTTTCTATCAGCAGGCACCTCCATTGGAATTTGGAAAGTAGCACCACCAACACGTCTCGCTTTAACCTCAACAGCTGGCATGATGTTATTTAGAGCTTTTTTCCAAACGTCAATCCCACGTTCTTGAATTTTAGCTTCTACTTTATCAAGTGCAGTGTAAAAAACATCATACGCTGTACTTTTTTTACCATCCCACATTAGGTTATTAACAAACCTTGTTACCAAAATATCATTGAATTTTGGATCAGGTAATAAAATGCGTTTTTTAGGTTTTGATTTTCTCATTGTATACTATCCCTAAATCTTAATTATTTCTTTTTAGCTTTTGGATCTACCGCTGCTTGACCTGGTTTTGGTTTTTTAGTACCATATTTAGATCTACGTTGGTTACGTCCTGCAACACCTGCGGTATCTAAAGCACCACGAACAATATGGTAACGAACACCTGGTAAATCTTTAACACGACCACCGCGAACTAACACGATAGAGTGTTCTTGCAAATTGTGACCTTCACCTGGAATATACGCATTTACCTCGTTTCCGTTTGTTAAACGAACACGAGCTACTTTACGCATTGCTGAGTTAGGCTTTTTAGGAGTTGTTGTGTACACACGGGTACAAACGCCTCTGCGTTGAGGGCATGAATCTAAGGCTGGTGACTTACTTTTAGTCGTGATTTCAGTACGGCCTTTTCTTACAAGCTGTTGTATAGTTGGCATATTTTGCTTTTAAAAAAACAGTTTCTCTTAATTTTTAAGGGGAGGCAAAAGTAGATGTAAATATTATGCTATGCAAGTGCCTGACAAAAAATATTTTAATTTTATTAAAATATTGGTTGCTGAGCGGGTTACAAGACAATTTTAACCATCAGACTTTAACATCCGAAACCACTAAGTGGCTCTTAAAAGGGAGTGCAAAGATAGGTAAGTAATTTATATCAACAAGTTTTTCAACAAAAAAAGTCATAAAAAAAGCCTGACCAAGAGAAATATCTGGGTCAGGCTTTAGTTTAAGTCGATTTCGTTAAGCGTTCATATCGAATGTATTCATGAATGCGGTGGTGAAGTTTCCTTTTTTGAAATCCTCATTTTGCATTAATTTAATATGCAATGGAATAGTTGTTTTAATTCCAGGACCTTCAATAATAAATTCACCTAGGGCTCTCTCCATTTTGATAATAGCCTCTTCGCGTGTTTGTGCGCTTACAATAAGCTTGGCAATCATACTATCGTAGTTTGATGGAATAGTGTAACCTGCGTAGATGTGCGTATCAACACGAGTTCCATGTCCGCCTGGCTTATGTAAGTATTCTATTTTACCCGGAGTTGGGCGGAAGTTGTTTAATGGATCTTCGGCATTAATACGGCACTCGATGGCGTGTTTGGTTGGTAAATAATTTCTACCGCTAATTGGTACACCAGCAGCAATCAGAATCTGCTCTTTCACCAAATCGTAATTAATTACTTCTTCGGTTACCGGATGCTCTACCTGAATACGGGTGTTCATTTCCATAAAATAGAAATTACGGTGCTTGTCAACCAAAAATTCAATTGTGCCTAAACCTTCGTAATTAATTGCTTTTGCACCTTTAATAGCGGCATCACCCATAATTTCACGCAATTCAGGAGTTATGAATGGTGATGGTGCCTCTTCAATTAATTTTTGATGTCTACGTTGAATAGAGCAATCGCGCTCACTTAGGTGACAAACATTACCATATTGATCACCCGCCAACTGAATTTCGATATGACGAGGTTCTTCAACATATTTTTCCATGTAGATACCATCGTTACCAAATGCAGCAGCCGATTCTTGTTTTGCACTATCCCAATGACGTTCAAATTCTTCATCGTTCCAGATAATACGCATACCACGTCCACCACCACCAGCAGTTGCTTTGATAATAACAGGGTATCCTATTTCCTTAGCAAGCTCTCTTCCCTCATCTGAACTTGACAATAAACCATCGCTGCCCGGAATTACTGGGACTCCAGCTTTTTTCATGGTATCTTTTGCACTGGCTTTATCCCCCATTGCATTGATCATTTCTGGCGATGCACCTATAAATTTGATACCATGGTCACGGCATATTCCTGAAAATTTAGCGTTTTCTGATAAAAATCCATAACCTGGGTGAATGGCATCCGCATTTGTAATTTCGGCAGCTGCAATAATATTGGGGATATTAAGGTATGATTGAGGGGAAGGTGGCGGACCTATACAAACTGCCTCATCGGCAAACCTTACATGTAAACTATCTTTATCTGCTGTAGAATAAACCGCAACCGTTTTAATACCCATTTCGCGGGCTGTACGGATAATTCTTAATGCAATTTCGCCACGATTGGCAATTAATATTTTTTTAAACATGCCTTGTTTTAGTGTTGATTTGATTAGTAAAAACAAAGTCGATAAGCTACAAAAAAGAACTCATCGACTTTATAATTTTTATTCGCTGTAAAAATTACATTGGTTCAACCAAGAATAACGGTTGATCGTATTCTACAGGAGAAGCATTTTCTACCAAAACTTTAACGATTCGACCTGAAACTTCAGATTCGATTTCGTTGAATAATTTCATTGCCTCTACTATACATAAAACCTTACCTGGTTTAATTTCGTCTCCTACACCTACAAATGCAGGTTTATCAGGAGATGAAGATTTGTAGAAAGTACCAATCATAGGCGATTTAATGGTAATTAAATTGCTTGCATGATCGTTAACAGGCGCAGCTGGTGCTGCTGGTGCGGCCGGAGCTGAAGGTGCCGCAGGAGCAGCCATAACAACCTGAGGTTGCATTACCGGTGCTGTGCTTTGCACAATTACCTTTTCTTCAACCTTTTTAATGGCAATTTTAAAATCACCACGTTCAACCTCTACCTCAGAAACACCTGCTTCTGAAACTAATTTTATCAGTTCTTTTATTTCTTTTAATTCCATGTTGGAGTTATTTGAATATTATCAAAAGTAATTGTTTTTTGTAATTGTACTAATCAGTGTGCAAAACTATTGATTATTGGTATCGTATGCCCACTTCAGGTAAATTGAACCCCATGTAAATCCTCCGCCAAATGCCGACAATACAAGGTTATCACCCTTTTTAAGTTTATTTTCCCATTCCCATAATAACAATGGCAATGTTCCATTTGTGGTATTTCCGAAGTGATCGATGTTAATCATCACCTTATCTTTATCCAATCCCATGCGCTCTGCAGTGGCATCAATTATTCTTAGGTTTGCTTGATGTGGAACAAGGTATGTTACATCTTCAGCTGTTAAGTTGTTTCTTTCCATAATTTGGGCCGAAACATCAGCCATACCGGTAACAGCAAATTTAAACACCGCTTTTCCATCTTGGTATACAAAATGCTCGCGGGCATCTACTGTTTCGTGTGTTGGTGGTTTTAAAGATCCACCTGCTTTTTGGTGAAGGTAATGACGACCTTGTCCATCAATTTTTAGTACACTATCAACAACACCATTTCCTTCGGTGTTTGGCTCAAGTAAAACACAACCCAAACCATCACCAAAAATAATACAAGTGTTTCTGTCGGTGTAATCAATGATTGACGACATTTTATCGCCACCAACTACCAATACGTTTTTATGTTTTCCTGATTCGATAAAAGAAGCTGCTGTTTGTAAGGCAAAAAGAAAACCAGAACAAGCAGCTGCCAAATCAAAACCCCATGCATTTTTGGCGCCAATTTTATCGGCCAAAATACATGCGGTTGAAGGAAACACCATATCAGGTGTAACAGTAGCAAAAATAATCAGTTCAATGTCATTGGCTGTTATTCCGCGTTTTTTTAGCAATCCGTTAACGGCCTCTACCCCCATATCAGATGTAGCTAAACCGGGAGTATTTAATAATCTTCTTTCTTTGATACCAGTTCGTGTGGTAATCCACTCATCAGAAGTATCAACCAATTTTTCTAACTCTGCATTGGTTAATCTGTATTCGGGAACATATCCATGAACACAGGTAATAGCGGCTGTTATTTTACTCATGCTAATTTACCGGAAGCACCAGGTTTTTAAATTCTTCTCTAATAATACTAATCAGTCCAGAATCGGTAACATCCTTGGCAGTAAAAATCATGTTTTTAAATGCTTTGGCGTTTGATATACCATGACCAATTATAACAGGAGCATTTACTCCTAAAATAGGCGTACCTCCGTAGTTTTCGTAGTTAAAGCGATCAAGATACTCATCAGTACTTCCGCGTTTTTTAACTACGTAATAAAAAGCTTCGTAGGCTTTAAGTATAATATTACCTACAAACCCTTCACAAACTATTACATCACTTTTATCAGTAAGTAAATCCCTTCCTTCAACGTTTCCGATGAAGTTAAAAGGACCGCCACTTTCAAGCAATTGGTGAGCAGCAATGGTAACTAAGTTACCTTTTTCTTTCTCTTCACCAATGCTCATTAAACCAATGCGCGGATCATCAACTTTTAGCACGTGTTTCATCATTAATGAACCAAGCACTGCAAATTGATAAAGCACATCAGGCTTACAATCGGCATTTACTCCAACATCTAAAAGAAGACCTGTTTTACCGTTTGGTTTTGGCACTGTAGCTGTAATACAAGGGCGTATTACACCTTCAATTGGCTTAACAGAGAACATAGCACCAACTAACATGGCACCGGTGTTACCTGCACTAACAAATGAATCGATTTGTTTGGCAGCCAAATGACCAAAACCAACAGCTATACTTGAGTTACGCTTTTGCGATATTGCTTTTGTGGGATGCTCTCCCATTTCAATTACTTCTGTGGTATGAACGAAATCATAGTCTGCTACGTTTCCACCATTTTCTGCCAGTAATTGCTTTGCTTGGGCTTCATCGCCAAATAACACAATTCTTACATCAGAAGGTAATTCCTTTTGGGCTAGGATAGCTCCTTTAATTGCCTCAAGGGGGGCGTAATCGCCTCCCATAATATCAAAGCCTATTCTCATTAAGTTGTAAAGGGTTTGGGTTAATATTAAACGTCTTTTCTCATGTCAGGGAACACTAACTTACCTTTGTAAAAGCCATCAGCAGTTACGCGGTGACGTAAGTGTGTTTCGCCAGAAGTAGCATCAACAGAAAGCGTTGGGTTAACACCTTTGTAGTGAGTTCTTCTTTTGTCTCTGCGAGTGTTCGAAATTTTTCGCTTTGGATTTGGCATAATTGTATATATTAATTGTTGTTAAAAATTCCTTTTAATTTGTCCCACATCGGGTTTGTTTCTTTGCCGTTTTCTTCATCACCTTCGCCAAAATTATTGATTTTACTCGCCAATTCAGGGTTACAGTTTTTTCCGGCCATTTCGCAAACTTTGCGTGGAGGTAAACTTAGCACAAACGATTCGTACATGTATTGCGATAAATCATACTCTAACAAGTTTTTTGTTACGTAAATAATTTCATCATCACTGTAATCTTCGTTCTCGCTTATTTTCATCAATAAGTGAAATTCGTTTTCGATTGGCAATGTAATTTCATCTAAGCAATTATCACAAATATCTCCAAAAGTTCCTTTAAGCGTAAAATGTAAATCATACATGGTTTCGCTTTTTACCAACTCTAGGTTAACTGTGGCATTTGCGGTGCTTATCACACTGCTTTCTATACGCGCAAAAAAAGCATCATTCAACACAAACTCAAAATGATTTGAGCCCATGCTTAGTTTGTTAAACTCGATTAAATACTCTTTTAACTTCGTTCCCATATTTAATAGAAGCCTGCAAATATAGTTAAACCGATTATTTTTTAGCAACCTTAATCCTATATTATCACATTAACCAATGAATATCAAACAAATACAAGAAGCTAAATACTCTTAAAAATGAACATTTAAATAGATTTTTGTTAGGATATGCGCTTTTTTGCCCGATTGTTCCTTATTTTTGGAGAAACACAAACCAACGTATGGACGAGTTAAGCAAAGCCGGATTTAGTGAATTGGCAAAGGCGGCAAGTATTCAGCCAAAGGAAGCTTTATTAGAGGTAAAAAAATCGCCAAAAGGCTTATTTATTGGGGTTCCGAAAGAGACCACTTTGCAAGAGCACCGCATCTCACTTACACCCTCGTCTGTAAATTTATTGGTTACTAACGGCAATGAAGTAAGAATTGAAGCCGGTGCAGGTAAACACGCGCATTTTAGCGACAGAGATTACAGCGAAGCGGGCGCACAAATTTGTTACAATCCTGAAGAAGTTTACAAGGCTGATGTAATTGTAAAAGTTGAACCCCCAACTGAGCATGAAATAAGCATGCTGCAGACACAACAATTGCTGATATCGGCTATACAATTAAGCAGCAGAAGTGATGCTTACATTAGAAGTTTGATGGCGAAAAAAATGACGGCCATTGCTTTTGAGTTCTTGAAATCTGATGATGATATTCATCCGATAGTGAGAAGCATGAGTGAAATTTCCGGACTTTCGTCAATTGCAGTTGCTTCAGAATTATTGTGTAGCACACGCGGTGGTAAAGGCGAAATGCTTGGTGGTGTTACCGGAATCCCTCCTACTGAAATTGTAATTATTGGCGCTGGTACTGTTGGTGAATATGCCGCAAGAACAGCTTTGGGAAAAGGAGCAACCGTTAAAGTTTTTGACAACTCGTTAGAGAAATTACGCAGGCTACAAAACAACTTAGGTGTTAAGATTTTTACTTCTTTACTTCACCCCAAAATATTACAAAAAGCATTACAATCTGCCGATGTTGCCATAGGTTGTTTATGGAGTGCAGAAGGCAGAAGTTTAAATGTAGTAACCGAGGAAATGGTGAGCAAAATGAAACCTATGTCGGTTATTGTTGATATATGCATTGACCAAGGAGGTTGTTTTGAGACCAGTGAAGTTACCAGCCACGATAAACCAACATTTATAAAGCATGATGTAATTCATTATTGTGTGCCAAACATCAACTCAAGAGTTAGCCGCACTGCTAGTTATGCTTTGAGTAATATTTTAACTCCGTTGTTGTTAGATTTAGCCGAGTGTGGTTCTATTACTGATTACTTGTGGAGCAATCAATCGGCCAGAAGTGGTGTGTATATTTACAAAGGAAATTTAACCAATAAACACATTGGCCAACGCTTAAATATTTATCCTAAAGATTTAGATTTATTGATAGCTGCACATGCTTAATAGCTTACTAAACTACATCATTTTTTGATGTTGATTCTTCTTCGTTTTTATGGTACAAATCAATGGCCACAATAATGGCAAAACTGCCCCAAACCAATGGTGCAATTTTGGTTGTTTCGCTGTAGTGATTTAAAAATCCGTGCGTAAAATAACCAATCAAACCTAATGTTACCCCTATTAATACAACCTTTACGCGGGCTGAATGGGTTCTGTAAAAAACATTAAATGCGGTGTTTAATCCTGCCAAAATAATCATCACTAAACTTCCCATACCCAATAAACCTGTTTCGGATAAAGGATTTAACAACTCGCTGTGTGAGTTGCCTTGATTACCAAAGTTGGTGCTGATTAACGTGCGGTATCTTGTTTCTTGATATGGTGCATAACAAAACACATAAGTGCCCGGGCCAAATCCCATAACAGGCCTTTCCTCCCACATGTTTATGGCCGACATCCAACGGTTGATACGTTCTATGTTTGATGCATCAGTGCGTATGTTTGAAGCAGATTGCAAGTGTTTACCAAAGCCTTCTCCGGAGTCTTGTTTATTTTTAGATAACACATATAAAATCTGATCTTGAAAAGCCAAAAACAACGCCACGCCACTTATCAAAATAATTAATTGTGTTCGTAGTTTTAACTTTAACGAAAGCGGCAAAATCATACCTAAAGAAACCACAATACTTAACCATGCGGCTCTGGTGTACGAATAAAAAACACCAGTAAAAAACAAAGCCAATAGCCCAACAACCAATGCCACTGTTACAAAATTTAATTTCAGTTTTCGGCTATAGAATAGGTATGCAAAAAACAACGGAATAAAAAACGATACCGCTGCCGAGTAAATACCATGTGCCCTATAAAATGGCATACTGATGTAATAGGACGACTCTTGTGTAAAGCCCGACAAACTGTGCATGTACAAGGTGTACAATACCACAAACGTAAGTGAAGCAATATAAAGCCACAAATACTTAAACACGTTTGAAAGTTTGCGGAATAACATCACACCAAGGAAATAATACACCACAATAAACCAGAAGCGTGATAACACAAATTTAAAACTAACAAAAGGAAGTTCGCTGGTAAAAATGGTTACGATGTACCAACCAATGTTTACCAATATCCATAAAGAAACAGGATGCCTAAAAACTTTTACATCATAAGAACCATCAATAATAAATCTTAGTACAGACAGGAACATTACCACCATTACAATGGGTTCATCGGGTAGGCTAATACCTAGTCCCATTCCAATATCGTCAAACTCTATGGCAAGTGGAACAATAAAACTCAACAACAATAAGACCGTGTCGAGTTTGAATAAAACTAAATAGGCGAAAACAAGAATTAATGGCAATACGTGGAAAGTGTAATCATCGTTATACACCCCATAAGCCGTGAGTAAAATAAACATCACGCCTATTGCGTAAAACCAACGTATTTTAAATACCTCGCTCAAACTATTGTTGTGAAAGCGTTTGTTTAATGTTTTGATAACGCTCCATTGCAATAATGGTAATGCTACTTAACAAAAACGCTGCAATGGCAGAAAGCAATGCAATAACCGAGCGTAACGGATAAGCTTTATCGTAGTTGGGTTTGGCTACATCCACCACAAAAATGTTGCTTAACTTGCTATCTAAATCAAGTTTGGCTTGATTGTATTTCTTTCTTAAATCGGTTAACTGCTCTGCTTCAAAACGAATTTGTTCGTCTAATGAAACAAAATCACCCACATGCTGACCTAAATTTTTACGCTCCTTTTCGGTGAATGAATTGTTTGTGCCTTTACCAATCAACTCAGCCAATCCACGCGATTGTTCTTCTACATTGTAAATACCGTTATTACCTAAAGTGCGAGTCATGTTACTTAACGAATCGATAATAGCCACTTTAGCTTCGTACTCTTGTTTAATGATGTTGAATGCTTGTTGGGCAACAATACGCTGACTTTGTTTTTTCAACGAATCGGTGTTGTACATTACTGCATTGGCAATTGCGGCAGAAAGTTCAGGATCGGTATCCAAAACAACCACCTCTACAGAGTTGTATGATGTACGGTTTACATTTACATATTTCTCAAACTTTTTGTTGAGTTTGGCAAATTTCTTTGGGTCGTTTTCATCAATACCGTAATGTTCAATCAAGTTAAAATCTGCTGCAATTTTTTCGCGCAACTGACTTGATTTTGCCAATTGTAAATACTGCTCAACGTTCTCTTCATCGCCATAGGCCAAAGCATCTTGTGCTCTTTCTTTAAGGCTGTAAAATAAAGCATAAGAAATAGAGTTGACAGTACCCGGATAAAAAACCGCTTTTGATTTGTACTCAGGTTTTATAAATAGAGTAATAATAAATGCTACAACTGCTGCTGATATGGAAATAATAGCAAGGTGTTTTTTCCATTTTATTAAAAACTTAACAAGCTCGATAAAATTAAACTGATATTCTTGTTGCTGATTTTGCATGCTTACTAATTTGGACAAAAATATAAAAAAATAGGTGTGCGCAAACTACCACTTAAACGCGGCTTTGCAATAACTGTTTTAATTGTTGAACATGAAACAAACGTGTAACAAACAACATTATTGTAGCACTTAAAACGGCCAAAACTGTTGCTGCTATTAGATTTAGGTTGATACTGTATGCCACCACAACGGATGCTGTAGTACCCAAAAGCACAAACATAAACCTTGATAAATAATCAAAATTTAACTTAACACTGAGGTACTTAATGGCAAAATACATATTGGTTAAGGCAATAAAACCGTGCGTACAAACCGCTGCAATGGCTGCACCTTTTGCGCCCAATTGCGGTTGTAAAACTATGTTTAAACCCAAATTAATTACCAATGCAATCGCTGCTAAGGTGTTTAACAATTTTAAACTACCATTGGCTGTAAGCAAGGTACCAAAAATGTACATGGTACACATGGCCACAAAACTTAGCATCACATATTTAAAAACACCTGCAGATTCTAACGGGCTCGTTTTACTTAACAACATCATGATATCAAGGTTATAAAACCAAGATAAAGCAGCTACACCAACAGCAGGAACAATTAACAAAGTCATGCTCATTTTTATAAGCGAACTTAAATCTTGCTTGCCTTTAATCATGTTTGAGAATAATGGCAATAACATTCCTGCAATAAGAACGGCTAACATATTTGCTGCTTCCAGTAAACGATTGGCCACTGCATATACACCGTTTTGTTCATCACCATTGGGTAACAACTTTTTCATCACCAAAATATCAGAACGCATGTAGATAGTCATCAATAAAGCTAATAAAGCGTATGGCCATGATTGACGAATCATGCTCCACATCATGGCTTTTTTAAAATTGAGTTTTATGGTTTGAAGCGAACCTTTTAGCACCGCAAACGATATGATGAATGAGGTAAAGTAACCTAATGTTTGCGCATAGATAAAATGCTGTATGCTGAAGTTACTATTGTAAACCAACATCAACACAATGGCAAACAAAATCATCATTCCCCTATCTGTTACCGACAAAAACGCATCGGTTTTAAACAATTGTAGTCCACTAATATTGGCTCTGAAAAACAATATAAAAAATGCCAGCACTTGGTTAAATGCCAATAGCAACAAGAGCAACAAAGGTTTCCCAGATATACCAAACATCAACCCAAAACTTAATGTAACAACTAAATAGGCAGCGGCAAACACCAACTTTAAAGGCAATAATGATGCAAAACGTTTGTTTAATAAATGTTTGTGCTTGGCTATAAACGAACTGGTAAAGTTATTGATACCAAAATCTAACAACATGGTAAACATCAACGAGATGTTAAACATAACCATGTAAGCACCGTACACCTCGTTGCCAACAGTGTTTTGGACTGTTCTGTCGATACCTAAAATCCAAAATGGTTTTATGAGCAAGTTTATTGCTAACAGTAAAAACACATTTATTAAAATTTTTTTCGACATTGGGGGGTGTGCCTTTGTATATTAATTGTTTATTTGTGTACAATAATAATTATTACAAGCACATTTAGTCTCATTAAATTTATGCGGATTGCAGTTAATGCGCGATTTTTACTTACCAACAAATTAGAAGGTATAGGCAGGTTTACTTTTGAAACCATGCAGCGCATTACGCGTAATCATCCTGAACACGAATTTATTTTTTTGTTTGACAGGCCATACAGCAACGAGTTTGTGTTTGCCGATAATGTGAAGCCGGTTGTATTGTTTCCGCAGGCTCGTCACCCGTTTTTATACTATTGGTTCTTTAACATTTCGGTTACTAAAGCGTTAAAAAAATACAAGGCTGATGTATTTGTGAGCACAGACGGATATTTAAGTTTGCCTACCCAAGTGCCTCAATTGGCAGTAATGCACGACTTAGCTTTTTTACATTTCAAACAAGGCATCAATAAATTGGAGTATTGGTATTACACCACATTTTTTCCGAAGTATGCCCACAAAGCTACCCGATTGGTAGCGGTTTCAAACTACACCAAACAAGATATTGTTAAGCAATTTAACATCAACCCAAATAAAATAGATGTGGTGTACAACGCACCTAGCAAAGGATTTAAGCCAATTGATGAAAACCAAAAAGCAGCGATAAGACAACAATTTGCTGATGGTTGCAATTATTTTTGCTACGTTGGTGCAATGCATCCACGCAAAAATATTGAAACTTTATTGCGTGCTTTTGATGCATTTAAAACATCAATCCAAAGTAATTTTAAATTGGTTATTGTTGGCCGTAAAGCTTGGCAAAGTGCAGGTATTGAAGAAACCTACAACCAAATGCAACACCAACAAGATGTGATTTTTACGGGCCGTGTTGCCGAAGAAGATTTGTACAACATTACTGCTGCTGCGCATGCCATGGTGTATATTCCGTTTTTTGAAGGTTTTGGACTACCCATTGTTGAGGCCATGGCTTGTGATGTTCCGGTTATTACCTCAATCGTAACATCTATGCCTGAGGTTGCTGCTGATGCCGGAATTTTAGTTTCGCCCGAAGATGTACATCAAGTTACAAATGCCATGATAAAATTGGTTAACGACCAAGATTTCTATCAGCAAAAAAAACTTGCAAGTGCCAAACGAAAACAAGATTTTAGTTGGGATGTTTCGGCACAAAAACTATGGGACAGTGTTCTATTAGCGGCATCAAACAAAAAATAAAAACTTAATCAACTTATATGAAATCAGACATTGAAATTTCTCGTGAAGCTACGTTAAAACCTATCCAACAAATTGCAGATGGGTTAAACATAAGTGCAGATAGTATTATACCTTACGGTAAAACCAAAGCTAAGGTTGAATTAAATGTGTTGAACGAAACCAACATCAATAAAAACAATTTGATTTTAGTTACGGCCATCTCTCCTACCAAAGCAGGTGTGGGTAAAACCGTAACAACAGTAAGTGCGAGTTTAGGATTAAATAAAATTGGTAAAAAATGTATTGCTGCTTTACGCGAACCTTCGCTTGGTCCGGTGTTTGGTATGAAGGGCGGAGCGGCCGGTGGCGGCTATGCGCAAGTGTTGCCAATGGAAGATATTAACCTACATTTTACCGGAGATTTTCATGCCATTACAACGGCTAATAATACCATTGCTGCATTATTAGACAACTATCAATACAACAACCTAAACAGCGATAAAGCGCTTAAACAAATTACATGGAAACGAGTACTTGATGTAAATGATAGAAGCTTACGTTTTGTAACCACAGGTTTGGGTGGACGCACCAATGGAATTCCGCAAGAAACCGGATTTGATATTACACCGGCCAGCGAAATTATGGCGGCTTTGTGTTTAAGCGAAAACTTTGATGACTTGCAACAACGGATTGAGCGCATTATTCTTGGTTACAAAATGGACAACTCGCCTTTTACGGTTAAAGACTTAGGTGTAGGTGGCGCAATTACCATTTTATTAAAGGATGCCATTATGCCCAACTTGGTTCAAACTACAGAAAATACTCCGGCTATGATTCATGGTGGACCATTTGCTAATATTGCGCATGGTTGTAACAGTGTTATTGCTACAAAAATGGCATTAAGCTGTGCCGAATATGTAGTAACAGAATCGGGTTTTGGTAGTGATTTAGGCGCTGAAAAGTTTTTAGACATTAAATGCCGTGTGGCTAAACTACAACCTAAAGCAACGGTGTTGGTTGTTACCACACAATCTATAAAAATGCATGCAGGTTTAGAGTTAGATGCTACTAAAAAACCAAGCATGGATGGTATTAAAGCTGGTTTACCAAACATGCAACGCCACATAGAAAACTTACAAGGTTTTGGACAAAGCATTGTGGTATCGTTAAATAAATTTCATTTTGATGTGCAGGAGGAAATTGACTTTTTGCGTACCTGGTGCGAAGAAAAAGGCTGTGCATTTGCAGTAAACGAAGCCTTTACAAAAGGTGGTGATGGTGCAATAGAATTGGCCAATAAAATTGTGCATACGGTAGAAAATAATCCATCTAAACCCATAAACTTTACTTACGATTTAGCCGATAGTATTGAAACTAAAATTGAAAAGGTAGCCACTAAAATTTACCGTGCTGATAAGGTAGAATTTAGCAGCAAATGTAAAACCGTACTTAGCCGAATTAAGAAAAACAACTTGGGCAACTTACCTGTTTGTATTGCTAAAACACAGTACAGTTTTACCGATAATGCCGATGTTTATGGTGCGCCAACCGGACACACATTACACGTGCAAGATTTGGTAATTAACACCGGTGCCGGATTTATTGTAGCTGTTTGTGGCGATATTATGCGTATGCCTGGATTGCCTAAAGAACCTGCTGCAAATGGCATGACCTTTAACAACGGTATTATTGAAGGATTGAGTTAAAATTATTGTTAAACTTTTAAACTAAATAAATTATGTTAATACCTAAAAAAGTAGAAGCTGCATTAAACGCACATCTTACCTTAGAGATGGCTGCGATATACCATTATTTATCGGTTGCATCGTGGTGCGATAGCAATGGATACGAAGGATCGGCTGCATTTTACTATAAACAAAGTGCCGAAGAACAAGTGCATTTTATGAAGTTTTTTAACTACATCAATCAAGTTGGTGGTCATGCACATGTACCAGAATTAAAAAAGCCAGGAACTGCATTTAAAAGCATTTTAGAAACTTGTCAAAAATCGTTAGAAGCCGAGAATAAAGTTACACAATCTATTTACAAATTGATTGAAACATCGCGCAAAGAAAACGATCATGCTACCGAAGCATTTTTAAAGTTTTTTGTTGATGAACAATTGGAAGAAGAAATGCAGTTTACCCGCTTAATTGACAGGATAAAATTAATTGGCGGTGGACCACAATCTCTTTATTACATTGATAAAGAGTTGGAAAAATTAGCCAACGCTAAACCCGAAGATTCGGCTGAATAATTTTAAATGGTTGGTGGCATTGGTCATCAACCATTTTTATATAAAACATGGGATTAAAACGATTTTATCAGAAAGGATTATTGGAAGCCGGTTGCGATGAAGCCGGGCGTGGTTGCCTTGCCGGGCCGGTGTTTGCTGCTGCCGTAATTTTGGATGATAAAAAGCCCATCAGAGGTTTGGATGATTCGAAAAAATTAAACGAACGTCAACGTAACGAATTGCGATTAGAAATTGAAGCACGCGCATTGAGTTATGGTGTTGCACAACTTAGCAATAAAGACATTGACAAATACAATATTTTAAAAGCTTCGTTTATGGCTATGCATGCCGCTTTAGATAAGTTGAACACTGAACCTGCTTTGCTTCTAATTGATGGTAATCGGTTTATTCCATACAAAAAAATTAAACACGAGTGTGTGGTTAAAGGTGATGGAAAATATCAATCGATAGCGGCAGCTTCCATCTTGGCTAAAACGTACCGAGATGAATTTATGCATAATGCCCACCAACAATATCCGCAATACAGTTGGGATAAAAATATGGGCTACCCAACCAAAGCCCACCGCGAAGCCATTAAACAATTTGGTGCAACACCATTGCATCGCATGACCTTTACCTTACTAAACGAACAAATCTCTTTAGATTTAAAACAACTGTATGAGAACAGCATTAATTACCGGTGCATCCAGCGGCATTGGGCTTGAGTTAGCACATGTACTTGCCGATGAAAAATCGGATTTAATTTTGGTAGCACGCAATAAAGAAAAACTACTCGCATTGGCCGAAGAATTGAAGCGCAACAATGCCATTAATGTTAAAGTAATTGCCAAAGATTTAACAAAACCAGAAGAAGTTGCGGCTTTGATTGATGAAGTAAAAAACGACAACATACAATACCTGATTAACAATGCAGGCTTTGGTTATTTTGGTGCATATCACGATTGCGATTGGAAAACCACACAAGACATGATGGAGTTAAACATGACTACTCTTGCACACTTAACGCATAGCTTATTACCTAAAATGATTGAAAAAGGTAGCGGTAAAATTTTAAATGTAGCATCTGTTGCAGGATTTTTACCCGGACCAAACATGGCTGTGTACTATGCAACCAAAGCTTTTGTTTTACACTTTAGCGAAGCCATTGCACAAGAGTTAAAAGGATCAGGAGTTACAGTTACTGCACTTTGTCCAGGTCCAACCCAATCACAGTTTATGGATGTATCGGGCATGGCACAAAGCAAATTGGTGAAAGGACGAAAATTACCAACATCAAAACAAGTTGCTGAGTATGGTTATAAAGCCATGATGCGCGGACAACATGTGGCAGTGCATGGTTGGGGTAATTTTGTATTATCTGTTTTACCACGTTTGTTCCCACGCAGGTTAACTACTTGGGTGGTGGGTTTAATTCAGAAATAAATTAACGGTGAAGATTTAATTAACCACTAAGTGCACAAAGTTTTTTCACGAAGAACACAAGGATTGGGATAATATCAGTGTATGAATTTCGTGACCTTTGTGTATGCCTTTGTGTGCCTCGTGGTAAAATATTAATGGAGGTTTGTTGTTGCCTTTAAAGTCATTAAAAAAAACTACTTTTATACCATTAAACTAAACCTATGTTTTTTACTTTTCATAACACTGTTGAGTTACTTGGAATTATTGCATTTGCTTTTAGTGGCGCGTTGGCAGCCATGCAAAAAAAGTTAGATGTATTTGGCATTTTGGTACTCACATTTGTTACCGCAATTGGTGGTGGTACATTACGTGATATGATGATAGGCAGTTTGCCCGTTTCGTGGATGAAAGACTTAGAAACCATCATCACACTAATTATTTGTTATTTAATTGCACTGTTTTTTACCAAATACATTCGCAGGTTTCACCACACCATGTTTTGGTTAGATACCATTGGGCTTGCATTTTTCTGTGTTGTAGCCATTGCCAAAGCTATCACCTTTGGTTTGCATCCCATAGTTGCAGTTGCCATTGGTACCATAAGCGGTTGTTTTGGTGGTATTATTCGCGATGTATTGTTAAACGAAATTCCTTATGTGTTTAGAAAGGATGTGTATGCCAGCGCATGTATAGCAGGTGGTGTAGTATATTTTGGTTTGCTTAAGTTTATTCCTGATGAAAATTTAGTGAGCATTATAGCGGGTTGTGTAATTATTGTAATACGTGCAAGTGCAAGGTATTTTAATTTACATATGCCGGATATTTACAAGAGAGGTTAAGAACGAAAGATCAAGTTTAACGCGGACGTGCCGTCAGTGTTAAATAATTTTTATACCCTTTTTGCTAGCAGTATTAAACACTATCAAATAAGTTGTTTACGTAAAACCTCGCGTAAATATATTTACTCAGCTGAAAAGTAGTTTAAGATTTTATTCTATTGTTTGCTTTTCGACACATTGACAACACGTCAGCGTGAACGGACTTATACACACTTGATAATGAATCAGCGACTGCAAATTTTTCAACAGATGCATTAACGTTTCCACTAACAATTATTAGAGCTATTAATAGAATGTATTTCATAGTTAAAACTATCTAATTATGGAAAAAGTTTTATTACTTATTTTAATCTTAATGATTCCTCCATAACCATTAGTTAAAGGCGAACTATATGCAATATATTGAAGCGTATCTTTACTTTCTGAGAAAAAATAAAGCCTACTGTACAAATAACCATTAAAATTAATGAGAACATCGTTATAAATCTTTTGATCTGTTCCCATATTTATTGAGTTGAAATAAAACCTTAAATAATTTTTACCATTAAACTCTTCGTAATCATAAACGTATTCCATTTTAATTACATCCCCATTTTGATGATTCTTAAATTGAATTGCAAGGCTTTCATGGTCTTCCGGGCATTGGGTATCGTCAAATGCGGGCTTACGCACCCAAAAATAATTTATGCCCTGCCCTATAAATGTTTGCGTATCGGTGTTGTTGTGTAAAAAACGTAACGTATCGTAACCAGTGTAAGATACATACTCATTAAGCCGTTTAAGTGGCACCTTAGTTGGTTCATCACACTCGGTACTACAACTTGTAATGGTAAGCAACAAAATGGTTGTAATGGTAAAAATGTTTACTATTTTTTTCATAGTGGGTTTGGTTTGTTAAAGTGAAATTAGAAACAAATTTAAAATAAACAAGCCTATAGCTCTTATATTAATTTGTATGTCTGCAAATTATGTTACCAAAGGCATATGCCCCCTCGGTTCTCCTGCCTGGCTCCTCGTATTGACCATACCTTGAAATCAAGCCACCTAAACCCAACCATTTAAATAAACGTGAAAAAATTCCGCCCTTTGTTGTAGTGTAAGTGCATTAAACTGCTGTGGGGTTATGTGCAATTCTTGCTCTGCTAATATTAATTTACAAATGCCGGATATTTATAAGAGAAACTAACTCAACTTAAACTTTTTGTTTCTCCAATTCTGTATTGGCTTTTCAATAATCAACCATGATATCCATGCCAATAAAAACGTAAGTAAATAATACGCCAAGAAATAAACGTATTTGTTGTTAAGTTGTAAACCAATATGCGGTACGAGCCAAAAATAAAGGGTTGGCATGAATAAGTGATAAACATATAATCCGTATGATATTTTACCGGAATACACAATACTCGGGTTTTCTAAAACCCATTTAAAAATCCCTTTAAATCCGTTGGTTGATGCCCTTAAAATAATTAGGGCGGATAATACAGCAAACAAAATTTCATCCAAGGTTTCTTTGTACCATTGTTGTTGGTGTAACAGAAAAAATGTAATTGAATAAACAAGCAAAATTCCATACAACCAAATAGGTTTTGATAACCACATCAACCAATTGCTTTTGTACATTTTAATGTAAGCCAATAATGCACCAACACCAAATGTGCTCATGCAACAAATGGTTGCGTATGATGTGGCCAACCAATTATCTGTAAACAAAAAAATACTTACACGGGCCAACAGTGAAATGATCATGGTTGATAAGATCAACGCAAGGGGATGTTTTCTGCCTAAAAACACAATCAATAAAGGCCAAAACAAATAAAATTGCTCTTCTACCGCTAACGACCAAAAGTGGTTAAAATCGCCAACAAAAGTTAGGTTGATGTATTGGTAAATGTTTGAAGTATAAGTAACCAACCAAGGAAATATCTCCCTGATATTTTTATAGTTGATAGCAAATAAATAAAACAACAAGATGTAATAAACCGGAAAAATCCTGAGCAGCCTGCGCACATAAAAATGTTTAATTGCTTTGGGTCTGCTTATCTTATCTGCTTTAATATTTTGGTTTGATTGCAATAAAATACCCGTAATTAAAAATCCACTTAACACAAAAAACAAAGTAACACCATGTGTAAACGGAAATACTTTTAAAATTGGATTAGTCCACTGCCATTGCATCCAATGTGCCAACATCACCATTACCACTGCAAAAAAGCGCAGCCCGTCTAATTGTACTATTCTTTCGTTATGGTTTGTTTGCATGCGGCTTGCTGAAGTTAAAATTAATCAACCCTCAACACAATCTTACCAAACTGTTCTCCCCTTGCCATTTTTTCTACAGCTGTTTGTGCTTGTGCTAATGGAAAAACTTCATCTACCACAGGTACAATTTTATGTTCGGCAATAAACTTAACCATAGCAGCAAACTCCTCATCGTTACCCATGGTACTACCACAAATGGTAAGTTGTTTCCAAAATATTTTTGCCGGTACACCACTATTAAACGCACCTAAGGTTGCACCGTAAAATGCAATTCGTCCGGCAGGTTTGCATATATCAATCAATTTCTCGAATTGTTCACCGCAAGCACTGTCAACAATGGCATCAAAACCACCACTCATTTTTTGTACCTCTTTGTGCCAATTTTCCTTTTTATAGTTTACGCCACCTTTGGCACCCATGGCAACAGCTTTAGCAATTTTATCATCACTACCAGATGTTACATAAACATTGCAACCTAAAGCAATGGCGAACTGCACACAAAACAAGGCCACACCACCACCTGCACCGGTAATCAAAACCGTATCACCCGGTTTGGCTGCAGCTCTTGTCATTAAAGCCCTAAATCCTGTTAAACCTGCAAGCGGAAATGCAGCAGCTTGCTCGGCTGTTAAATGTGTTGGTTTTTCGTGCAACAAACGTGCTTGAACTTTCACATACTCTGCAAAAGTACCATCTTGTGCCATGCCTAAAATAATGTAATCTTTGGCTTGCGTGTTCGGGTTACTTCCCCAATTTAAAGATGGATTAATCACCACCTCTTTGCCCAACCAATGTTTGTTTTCATCATCATAAACAGACTCCACCATTCCACACCCATCACTACCTTGAATACTCGGAAAACGCAACCCACCATATTGCCCTTTTTGAATCCAATAATCGCGGTGGTTAAAAGCTGCGGCTTTCACTTTTACCAATACTTCACCTGCTTGCAAAGTTGGTTTTTCAACATCTGTAGAAGTTAATGGTTGGTTGATTCCTTGTAGTATGATGGCTTTCATTGTTTGGTTGATTGGATATTGGTTGATTGGTTGGTTGGTTAATTGGTTGAATAGTTGATTTGTTATTAGTTGATTGGCCGCAGGTACAGACCGCAGCGTCTGTATTTGTTGTTTATGGTTTGTTGTATCGTTCAAGAGTAAGTTTCTTCCTAACTTCATAATTAGCTCCGCTGAACTACGTTTCAACATTCATAATTCATCATTCGATATTTTGAATTTAGCTTCGCTGAACTTCGTTTCTATTTTAGTTCCGCTGAACCTCATTTCGAATTTCGATTTTCGAATTTACAATTTCACTTGCTATTATGCACCAACAATCCTTCTTTGGTGGCCAAATAAGCGTATGCGTGCATGTTATCGGTATCATAAATAAAACTACGCACGTATTCTTGTTGTTCTTCATCAAAACGCATAGCTACTACATATTTTTTAGCTATGAGTTGTTTTAAAACATCAGCCACTACGTTAGGAGCAGCATTGCATTCGGCCAATATATTTTCAAAAGGTTCAACAAAATAAATGGCATTTAAAATATCGTATTCTATATCGCTTAGTTGTGATTCCATTAAAATTCTAATTAAGTTTTCTATCCTTCCAATTGTATGTACCTAAGTTGCCCCAAATACCAATAATTAAAACATATAAAATATGAAACGGTTCGGCCAATGGTAAAAACAATAAATATTTTTGTCGCTTAAAAAACCGCATCACATCATACAAAAATAGGCCTTCAATAGTGGCTTTTGCCAACAATAAAATCAACCCAATTTTAAAATTAATAATGAGTTGTAGCGCCACTACAAAATTAAATAAATACGCACCCACCATAACCGCTGTAATGTATCGGTTTTCATATTTGGTGCTTTTACTTACCCAACGTTTACGCTGGTCGGCCAACTGTTGTATAGATGCATTAGCAGTTGTAGATACAACGGCATCGATGTGTTTTAAGAAATGAATATTATCGGGGTAACGTTTAAAAACTTTATGTAACAAAAATTCATCATCGCCACTGGCTATTCCATCGTTTCCTTTGTAACCGCCAACCTCGTTAAAAACATTTTTCTCAAAAATTAAATTGGCAGCACTACACATGTTGGGATTTTGAAGTTGAATTGCAGATGCACCAATACCAACTAATCCGGCAAACTCTAACGATTGTATTTTTTCAAAAGTATTATCCGCTTTAAATTCAACCGGAGCGTAAATAAGTTTACTGTCGTTTTCAGCAATAAAATTATTGATGGTAGTTAACCAATTTTTACCACGTGTACAATCGGCATCAGTTAAAAT
The DNA here is from genome assembly GCA_964603255.1 of uncultured Chitinophaga sp. GTDB lineage: Bacteria > Bacteroidota > Bacteroidia > UKL13-3 > UKL13-3 > UBA6183. The sequence goes on along the minus strand of CAZRVA010000003.1, from coordinate 27,841 downwards.
AATGTATGGATGAAGAGCTTGTTCAATGGCAAAAGTAATGGCTGCTTTTTTTAGTTTACGTTGTTGTCCATCATCAACCATATTAATTAACCTAATATTGTATTCAGGGTTTTGGTTGATAAACTTACTCACTACACCTGCTGTATCGTCAGTCGAGTAATCGTTTATCACCATAATTTCGTAACACGTGTTATCGTAGTTTTGGTTGATTATGGATTGCAAACAGTGTGTAATTACTAATTCTTCATTACGTGCAGGAACCAATATGGAAAATTTATTTTTAAAATTGGAAGTATCATTATCAAAAGGTTTAATAGCCAACCAACCTAACCAATAAATACCAATTAACAGCACATAAAAAGCAAGCAATACCAACGAAACATAAAACAAAAACATCATCATTTATTTACTTGCCTCCAATTTAAAATAAACACTAAACCCACCAAACCAGGTATCATTAAATTAATGATCCACAACGAATAGGCAGTTAACAAAACAGGCGTTACTACAGCTGTAAACATCCCAAAAAACCACAAAGCACTAGCACCACGCATACCTACTTCAACCAAAATAAAACTTGGTACAAACGATTGTGCGCATAAGGTAGCAATAATACATGCCATGCCTTGGGCAAAAGTTACATCAACCCTAAACAACAAAAGCAAACAATAATATTGTGCTAAGAAAATGATGTAACGCAAAAACGAAACCATAAGTATTTGCATCAACTCACTTCGTTTATACAATTTAAATACATCAAGGTATGGTTTAACTTTAGCAGTAATTTTGAGTTTAGATAACCACGCCATATTTAAGTATGCAACAATGGTTAGTATTACCAATACCAATAAAACTGAGTATGCCGTATTACTTTGTGTTTCGGTAATGGTTTGATTGTAAAACAAAAACCAAATTAAAGCACATAAACCAAAAGCAGCCGTCATGATAACTTGTGCGGTATGACCAATTACGGTAATTAATGTTCCTCTTACTTTATCCAGCTTTTTAAGGTGAATTACCCTACCCACAAAATCGCCCAATTGGTTTGGTGTAATCATATTTAAAGCCACACCAGATAAAACACCTTGTAATGCTTCGTTAAACGTTATGTTTTCGTTTTTTTGAACCAACAAACGCCACTTTAAAGTTTCGAGCAACCAATTAAATACCATTAATAAAATTGTAAAAAACAGCAACGCTAAAGATTGAAAATCCCAAACTATAGTGGTTTCGTGCCAAAGCTTATCTAGGTTGTAAGCATAAAACAGCTTGTAAAATATAAAGCCAAATGTTAGTGGCAATAAGGCAAACTTTACAACTGTTATTATTTTTTTTATGTATGGCTGTTCAGCTATCAAAGTGTTTTGTAACTTGCGTGAGTAGATTTATTAATTACTTTTCAAACATAACAACTTTGGGCAACTTAGCGCAGATAAAAAATTACGATAAAATAATTTTAGGTATTGATCCGGGAACAGTTGTTATGGGTTATGGGTTGATTGGTATTGAAAAAAAGAAAGCATATTTAATTAGCCTAGGCATTGTTAAACTTGATAAGTTAGACGACCATAGTTTACGATTAAAGCGTATTTTTGAACGTGTAACTGCATTAATCGATCAATATACCCCTGATGAATTGGCCATTGAAGCACCATTTTTTGGCAAAAACGTACAAAGTATGTTAAAACTTGGAAGAGCCCAAGGAGTGGCTATTGCGGCTGCTATAACCAGAGAAATGACGGTGAATGAATACTCACCAAAAAAAATAAAACAATCGATTACAGGCAACGGAAATGCTACCAAAGAACAAGTGGCAAGTATGTTGCAAAGTTTATTAGGCTTTAAAGAAACACCAGAGTTTTTAGATGCTACTGACGGGCTTGCTGCAGCCTATTGTCATTTTATACAAAACACAAATGTGTTGGCTGCCGCTTCAAAAATTACCAAAACAAAAACCACGCGTAAAAAAGTAAGTTCGTGGGAGGCTTATGTTAATTCAAACCCTAATAAAATAAAAAAGTCCTGAGTTTTGTTCAGGACTTGTAAAATCTATTTTAATGCGCTTCTGATATCCTGCGCAATTTTTTCATATTGTTCGGGAGTAAACACAGCACGTTCTTTTTCAAAATTCAAATCCCCAATTTCATTCATAGGAACCAAATGAATGTGGGCATGTGGTACTTCTAGGCCAATTACGGCAACACCAATACGTTTACAAGGTACAGCAGTTTTAAGCGCCTTAGCTACAATTTTTGCAAACAAATGCAAGCCAGCAAACTGTTCATCTTCTATATCAAAAATATAATCTGTTTCTACTTTGGGTATAACCAAAGTATGACCAGCAGTTAATGGTCTAACATCTAAAAAAGCCAAATAATCATTTGTTTCTGCCACCTTATAGCAAGGTATTTCGCCCGAAACTATTTTAGAAAAAATGGTAGCCATAACTATAAACTAATTTCAATAATTTCAAATTTAATAACACCTGCAGGTGCTGTTACCTCAGCCACATCACCAACTTTTTTACCCATTAAACCAGCACCAATTGGCGATTTAATAGAGATTTTTCCGGTTTTAAAATCAGCTTCCGAGTCTGAAACCATCGTATAAACCATTTCTTTTTTGGTGTTTAAATTCATCACTTTTACTTTACTCAGCATCATCACTTTGCTGTTGTCAAGTTTGCTTTCATCAATTACACGAGTACGTGTAATTAAATCTTCTAACTGAGCTATACGTGCTTCCAATAAACCTTGATCTTCTTTTGCAGCGTGATACTCGGCATTTTCACTTAAGTCGCCTTTATCGCGGGCATCTGCAATTTGTTTTGAAATAAAAGGGCGTTGAACATACTTCATCTCATGCAAATCTTTTTGCATTTTTTCTAAACCTTCTTTTGATACATAATTAATCTGTGCCATATTAAATCAAATGTATAATAGTTTTAAACTGATATAAAAATAAAGAAACGCCTCCTTTTCAGGAAGCGTTTCTTTGGTTAAATGATATGCGAATATATCTTATTTTTTGTTATCTAATGAAAGTGTAATAGATAAGTTGTGAATTCCATTGAACACACGAGTAGGAGCGTATGCATAGTCGATAGCTATACGTGTTCCACTTTTGCTAATTGGCAATACGAAACCAGCACCACCTGCAAAACCTAAATACTGTGTGTAATAATTGGCATTGTCAGTAATGTTTTCTTGATAAGCATAACCACCACGTAACATTACAGTTTCTTTAAATGCATATTCCAAACCAACAGAAGTAACATTGGCAGAGAATGCATTGTAATTAAAGTTACCATGTGTAGTTAAACGGTGGTAGTAAGTATCGCTCTCTTTTGCATCTAAACGCATGTCGTATGATGCACCGATGTTGATTAAAGATGGTAAGTTATAGCTCTCTGACCCCATCAACGCACGTCTATCAGCACCTGAAATGGCATTGATAGAACGGAAAGATAAACCAGAACCTGTTTGGGTCATGTTAGGACCAATGTTTTTTACACTGATACCAAAACGGAAATCTTGCTTCTTAATATCCTTTTTCTTGGCTACTAAAGTAGTTTGATACTGCACACCGGCATCAATACCAACACCTGTTGCGCCAACGTTGCTAATACCTTCTGATATTAAGCGAACATTTAAACCACCCGTAATACTGTTTGAAAACTTACGAGCGTAAGCCAAAGAGATATTTAAAATTTGAGGTGAGTACGTACCTAAAGTACCATCAGGTTGTGTTTCTGAAGTGATTGGAATATTACCAAAATCAAATGAATTGAATGAAATACCCATTACGTTATCACCACCAAGATTTTGAACTAAAGACAAATTGTTGATGAACACATCTGCACCTTGTAAATAAGTGGTACGAGAGAAACCAATATCAGTTTTATTGGTATAAGCCATACCGCCAATGTTGTACTGAAAAGATTCAACGCCACGGATAGATGCTGTATTAGATCCCATCATACCAGCTGATCTACCATAAGGATTTATTAGTAGCTGGGTAGCACCGGCCCCACCGGCACGATCAGGATTACCTGCATTTACCTGCATTGAACCAAACAATGCAGCCACCGACATTAATTGTAAAATATATTTTTTCATGTCTAATACTTTTTAGTTGATATTCCGGGGAGTTTTTATGCTCCCCGGAGTTTTAAATTTTTATTAGAAGGTGTCGTAATCTACAGGTCTCATTACACCAAACCATTTTATAATGCGCTCTTCGCCTAAATCATCCGATTTAATGTGTATTAAGTACACACCACTTGAAATAGGCACTTTGGCGTTATTCTTCAAATCCCAATTTACGTATGTTGCTGTTGGATCATCTTTTCTGATTGTTCTAACTACAACACCATCCATTGTATAAATTTGAATTAAGCACTTAGGAGGTAAGTTGGTAATCTTAACCCTGTTGTCTAACTGATTACCCGGATCTTCATATTGAGAGTATGCATAGTAAGGATTAGGAACAATGCTAACTTTATCCAATGCTTTCTTTGCAATTTCTTTATTGCCAATTACAGTTGCTACCCCATCAGTATTAAATCTAAACACAGGCATACTGTCATTTACTACATTACCATCAACAGAGAAACTTGCGTAAGGACGTTTCACATTAATATTGATTTCAACATCACTTGGAACAATGTTATCCCATGTAGATCTTAATTGAGAGCCGTCATTTAACATAGCCATTGAAGTATACATAGCTTGAGAGAATACTTGACGTTTTCTGATAGCGTATGAACTTGGCATACCTGGACCAGGACTTGTTGACAATCTAACACTGTAATCAGCGCAACCATCATAGCGAGGACCATTGTATACAATTGCTGACGCTCCTGCACCAATTTGGAAACGTTTAGATCCCATTACATAGATGTAGTGTTTTCCACCAAATACAGGAATACCGCTTTGGTTTAACAACCTTGAAGTTGGATTCCAAATCATATCAGCACCATTTTCACCCGGTATAGATGAGTCCTCACCAAACATGATATTTAAACGCTCACCGGTTTCGATGTCAACAGCATATCCAGGGAACCAGCCCATACCTATTCCAGTACCATCAGGTTGACCGTTTTGGTCTACAGAAGGTGACTTTCTCATGTCCATCTTATCAGCATTGCCAAAGTTTAAGTTTTTATCTTCACCTAATTCTAAAACAACGCATCTGCTCCATTTAGATCTATCTCTGGTAAGAACAACTCTAACACTATGCAAGTCAGAAAGTGCATTGTCACCAGAAGCTAAACCACTACCTAATGAACCAACACCACCATCCCATGCAGGACCGAAAGTTGGTAATTTAGTAGCCAAACTAGTTCTCCAACGAGAAGCCAAAGCATAAGGTGCCCAACGACTCTCAATGATGTTAGAGAAATTTTTGCGCGGATCTATTGGAACTTTAGAGATTGCGAAGTCATGTGTTTCTGCGTTCTCAAAGTCAGGTCTACCGTTACTTCCTGAACGAATCCAGTTGAACGATGCTTGATAGAAAGGTGCTGATCCAAATGGTGATTGTTCATCTTGAACACCGCTTAACCACTCTTCACGAGGATTAGAGAATACAATTGATGAAGAAATGTAACCATTCGATTCATCAGTTTGTGACTCTGAATTACCAGGTAAGATTGATTGAGCCATCTGTATCGATAATCCCCAATCTTCAAAGATTTGCTCATTTGAGTATGACAAGGTGGTATCAGAAACTTTTACCTCACCGGTAGTTAGGTTGCGTAGGAACCAACGGGTGAATAAAGGTGATAATGTATCTGATTTTCTTGCATTAGAAGAACTATCACGCATAACCAACTCGAAGTTTGCTTTAGGAACATTTACCGGGTTAATCACTTTAACCTTTATTGGGCCGAAACCAGATTGGTATAAACGTTCTTTTGCATAATAAGGAGGAGCTAACAAAGTGTTGATTGAAATATCAGACAATTTTACCACTTGGCCACCATTACCCATACCTTCAACCATTGTAACAGGAATTCCGGTACCGTAGTCACTATTCAACGACTTTCCTGAAGGTGTTGGGTCATGAGGAATTGCAGTGTAAATATTCAAACTTCCTTCACCAATAGTTTTTGCACTTGATAGATATTGTTCGGCATCTGTAGCACAATTTGTTGCCGTAGCGTACGATACTACATAGTAATTGTAACTTTTAAAATTCACAAGACTTTGATCAGAACCCGTTTCAAATAAATCCTTAGTGATTTCGAAAGTATGCTGAATGCCTTCGTTCTTACCTTCTACCATGATTCGTTTTACATTCTCCTCTAACTCCGGACTAAATATCGTGTTTACAACACGTGCAACACCATCCACAATATCAAACTGAGCTACTAATCTAGCTTGAGCTGGATCACTAATGTCACTTGGTATACTGGCGGTTTTTAGCTGCCAAACTTGGTATCCTTGGAACTTGTAAACGGTTGGATTACCACATGGGCCGGCAAAAGTATCAACGAAGTTTTCAATAGCCTTCGTATTTAGCATTTTGATAACTAGTTTTCTGTTTAACTCAACAACCTCAAGTTTGGGAGCTTCTGGTCCAGTCTTAAGTTTGAAGTTGTTTTTGTATAAAGTTGTGGCTTTATCACTTGCTTCTTTAAGTAAATTAAACGAGCCGGTTGCACCACCACTAGATGCACGAGCCCAAACAACACCAATAGTTACACGGTTTACTGCACCTGGCAATAATCTAAATGAACCAGCGGTTTGCAGGAAACGTCTATCCTGAGGTTGGTTACCTGCAATACGCTCAGTCCAAGCAGGGCGACCAGCAGGGTCCGTACTTCCAGGGAACATGAAACTTGCAGTGTCAGAACCGCCACGGCCATTGCCACCGTATGTGATGTTAGCACCATCTTTCCAGCGTCCGTTCAAGTAACCCCAATAATGCTCAGGGCGACTTGGATTACCAGTTAAACTGAAATCATTGTTATAATAGACAAACTTAGTTAAACCAATTTCTGTACTATCTGGTCTACGAGGACCTTCAAAGAAAGTAACACCAACACTAGGTGGGTTTAAACCATAACCTAAAATACCCTCATCGTTATCATCACCGTTATAGCAAATACCTAAGTTACGAGTTACATCGCACTCAACATAGTCATCAGAGTAGTTTCCTAAATCCGCATCAACCCACTGACCAAAAACAGTACTATCCACAGTTTCACTACTTCTGTTGTAAATAGTAGTACGATAGAAAGTCATATTATTAATCTCATCGTTTGTTGAATATGCGAAAGCTTGCGTATGCAACTCAAGTCCAATAGGCACACCTTCTGTTTCACTGTGAATATTACCTTTATCGTTGTAAATCATGTACAACATCATGTCAGGTAAATTTTCAATATCTCCATCACCGTGATTTAATGTTGGAAAATCACCTGCTCTAGGATCATATTTTTGATCTCCATCATAATCAAAGTAAGGAGCGAGCCTTGCCGCTTCACCAATAGATACGTCACCGTTACCTTTCCATGATGCTATATCTGCAGGTAATTCGTAAGAAATTTTATCGTCTGCAGCCACAAAATCTTCTACTTCACGCAACGTAATACGCCAAATTTTATCGTACTCTTTACATTTATCAGCAGTAATAGAAGCAGTTCCATTCACTAGCGGACCTGGGTAAAAATCATTACCACCTTGGCGATATGTTTGAGCTGCTAACTTTAGATTTCCGTTCGATACACCACCTATCCAAAGCGCACCAGAGAATAATGAGTGCTTTGATACTTGGCCTGTTTGAACTTTAGGAATCTCGTAACGAGCATTACTTAAGTTCCACCACATGTCACCACCATTCAAAATTGTGGTCCTCACGTTATTCACGTCAAGGTCACGCTGTTGAGTTGCCGGTAAACAGTTGGTCATTTTGCCTCTAATTTCAGGCTCGCGTGGTCCTTTTGGTTCAGGAGTCCCGACATTGTAGCGAGCTTGTGCAGGGGTTATGGTTGCGGCCATAACAGCTGCAAAACCCATTACCTTTGCAAACTTTAAAACTGATTGATTTATACTTTTCATGTCTATGTTTTATTTTTTTTAGAAGTATAATGATACACCGATACGAGTTAAACGCGGTAATGCGAAGAAGTTCGGATTTACTATCCTTGTATTGTACAAGTCAATAAAAGACTGTGAACTGGTTGCAACACGTTTTTGTTCTATTGACTGTGGTGATGCTAAATATCCATCATCGTAAGCAGAGCCAGTGAATTTATATACACTCAATACGTTAGCTGCATTCAACACATTTTGCATCCATAAGAACACACGCACACGGTACATGGTTGTTTTTCCTGATAAAGACTCTTTCTTAAATGTAAAGTTTTTATCAATATTCATATCAATGAAGAATTGAGGAGGTAAGTTAGCACCATTAATGGTACCTTTTACTTGTGAACGAGCTACAACACCACTTTGCGCTTCAGGCACTGCAATTAATGTTTGTGTGTATGGACGACCTGATGTGTAATTGAAAATGAAGTTAACACCAGCATTCTCTAGTATTTTTTTACCGGCTACAATTGGTCCATCGTAATCTTTACCTGAGCGGTAGTGGTAATCAAATGTTCCTTTTAATGTGTGGCGAGTATCATAATCTAATGGGAAAATATTACGTAAAGTAGGCAAACCTACTTGAACTAATGCATTACTTGATTGAGAGTTAGAACCTGTACCATCAGCAAACTGTAACATGTAGTTTGCAGAGATGTTGATATTACCTAAGTCTCTTAACTCATACTCTAAGCGGAACGACTTAACTGTTGAGAAGTCTAAGTTGCCAAATGAGGTATAAGGGAATGGATAAGCCTCAACGAAGCGGTACAACTGAATTAAGTTTCTGTACTCACGGTATGAAGCAACGATACCTAGCGCTGAGTTATCACCAATTTGTTGGCGGAAGCCCATTTCATAGTCAGTAACTTGAGTCATACGTAAGTCAGGGTTAGCAATTACACCTGTTCTTCTATTGTTTAGGTAGAAGTAATCGTCAATTTGAGCAACGTTACTTTCCGTAGGACGTTGCACCAACACATCATATGTTCCGAAGAATTGTGATGTAGTTGAGATTGGGAATGAGAACCATATACGTGGAGACACTTTAATGTCTGGTTTGTAATCGCGGAATGATGCAGCACTGGGACGAGCAATACCGTTTGGATCAGCATCTGTAACTAAGAAAGGAATATTACCGTTCTCAACATCTCTGTTTTCGCGCTGCGCATCTCTCCATAGCGAAGAAGGATCAGTTACCGGGTTACCATTTTTATCAAACCAATCGTTTCCTTTACGGAAACCAGTAATACTTACTTTATTCGCTGAATTTGGAGTTTTGGTATCCACATATACTGCATAGTCATCACCAATATTACTTGGAATTGAAGCTGCTAAACCTTTAAGGTTTCCACCTCTTACATCACCAACAGTGTAAATTGGAACTAATGAATATGGATCTTTTAAAACAACTTGATTTGCATCAAAGCGATCGATACGAACACCTGCACGCACAATTAAATCTTTGAATGCAAATTTATCTTGTAACCAAGCAGCCATGTATACAGGCTGGTAAGCACCTAAAGCACGGTTGGTTGGATCATTCAAGAAATCGTTTACGCTTTTCTTACCATTAACCCTGTTACCTAAACGGTCGTAGCCATTATAAGAAACATAAGAGCTTGCACCATTGTTAAACAACTCATCGGCAGAGAACATATCTAATGAGTATTTGTTAGGTGCATATGAGTTAACGTCTATTCTGGTTTGGCTGTTAATAGGATTGCCGTAAACATCAAGTTCGCCATCAGCAATCAACTTATTACGTAAGTTTTTATCAAAGTTAGACTGTTGATCAGGATCAACTTTATTGGCAAAAATTACCGTATCTTGGAAATTACCATATTGGTCAAACTTTAATGTGTAACTATTTGAATCCAAACCTACAAAATGTGAGTTAGCTTGTTGACGCATTAATGTCCAAATCCTTGTTGCATCTAATCCATAATTTCTTCTAAATTGTTGTTCGTATGTAAAACCAAATTGCAAGTCATGTTTTGCTTTAGGATTTTTCTTAGGAGCCACAGAAGCCTCACTCATAATGTAGAGCGTGTATGCTTCATTCATGGCTTTACTATACCCACCTTGAACAAGTCCTGGACTTGCCCACATGTTAGAATACAAACCAATTGGATTATCACCATTGGTTAAACCACCCAGTCCACGTAACTGGCTAAAGCTGGTAACATTTTGACCTTGAGAAGCATAATAATCGTAAATGCTACGTGTGTAGTTTGAACGAACGTTATTTGCCACCGGCTCAAATGTATAGGCTGTATCAACAGATCCAAAATTTCTTCTGTATGCAGAAGTGTACAAAGTTCTTGATTGACCGTTTTTATCTACGTAGTTGAAAGTATCAGCCGGCTGACCAAAACCTTTAGTTACTAATCCATAAAAATCTTGAGAATATGTTTTGAACTTACCTACATAACCATATTGAAAGTAATCTCTTTCATAGTCAGCATTCATCGACTCGATAAAACGTCTTTCGTAAGCGAAACGTGCGGTATAGTAGAATCCAGAAACCGTTTGTTGTTTTTTAGCTTCGTCACCAGTTTTATTAAATGTTTGAGTGAATTGACCATAGATACGACCAGTAAAATCCTGAGAAAGTTGGTTGTTGTCGTAGTTCAATAATGAGTTAGCATAGCTAAATCCGCGACCTCTAGCGAAGTTACCTTGGTAACCTACACGAATTGAAATATTGGTAGTTGGCTGATAAGAAAAATTACCTTGTAGGTTAAAGTTGTATGTAGCTACATTTTGACGATGATCTACTTTTACTAAGTCACCTTTAGTCAAAAACTCACCTGAAGGTACAAAACCACCTGTTGCTGTTCTGGTTAATGGATTTGCTTCAATACGTGCTTGAGCAGCATCGCTCGCACGGTAAATATCTACGGCAGGTAATCTGTTGTCAAGTTGGTAAACACCGCTACCAGCCAATGAGAAACCAACCAAAACTCGTTCTTTATCTGACTTACCTTTATCAGCCAATAACAAAGGACCAGATATAAAACCTTGGAATTCGTTGTAGTGAGAATTATCTCCAGCCCAGCTGTAAAAAGGTGAGGAAGTGATATACTCAAACGAACGCATCCAGACTCTTGATGGCGCTTTGGTGTTAATAGAGATTACCCCACCGGTAAAGTCACCATATTGTGCAGGCGTACCACTGGTAATTACCTGAATTTGATCAATTGCATTCTGAGGAACCGTTATACTACTATTTCCTTGTACACGCACACCATCAATGTAGTATGCAGTACCATCGGCACGCGCACCTCTGATGGTTGGTGTTCCGTTTGCTCTTGCATCAACTCCGGCAAATGTATTTGCCACCATGTTGGCATTACGTTGAGGCAAACGCATAATTTCTTCTGCAGTTTTTGTTCCTCCTCCTTTACCTTCACGGTCAACCAATACTTTTTTACTCTTAATAACCACTGTTTCTAATTCTTTACCTCCTGAAGGCATTAAAGAAACGTTTTGGTAAGTAGCCTGATCACTAATTACGTTGATACCACTGATTGATTGCCCTTGGTATCCGATAGAAGAAACCTCTAAAGTGTATTCACCGGGCTGTAGCGGTTTGATGATAAACTCACCATCATCGTCAGATTTAACCTGAGCTTTGATGATACCATTTAATTTCAACTGGATGCTGGCGTAATCAACAGGCTTTTTGGTTTTGCTGTCGATGATTTTACCACGGAGTTCGCCCAGTTGCGACTGCGCATTTGCTACAATGCATATAGCCATTAGCGCAACTAAAAAACTGTATACCTTTTTCATTAATTAATAATTTTTCGGTTTTAGTGTAATTCCTACAAGTTGGTAAATTAAGGGAATTTGATTTAATTAATCAAAACATTACATTAACATTAACACCTAACTTACTGACTCGGTTAAATTTATATCTTTTATTTTTTTCAAAAGAACGGCTGATATCTTAAAATATGACTCTTTTGTCCAACCGGCAACGTGCGGTGAAAGTACCGTTTTGTCGCTTGCTGCAATGTAATTGAACCATATTTTTTCTGCTTCGCTCATGCTGTTTAATTTTTCGTTTTCCAATACATCAAACCCAACACCTCTTAGTTTGTTCGTTTTCATCAACTCCACCACATCTTTTGTAACCACAACCTCACCCCTACACATGTTAAAAAGCCATATTGGTTTTGAAAACTTTTGTAGGTAATCTAAATTAACCATGGCCTTTGTTTCTTGGGTTAGCGGAATGTGTAATGTTAACACATCTGCTTGCTCAAAAATCTCATCCATGGTTGCTTGTTTTGCATATTGGTTACCATAGTTTTTTAAGTACTTATCATAAGCCAATACATGCACATCAAACCCACTTAACTTTTTTGCAACAGCTTTACCCGTGTTACCAAAACCAATAATGGCAATGGTTTTACCGGCAAGTTCTTCTCCCCTATTTCCTTCTCTATCCCACAAGCCAGTTCTAACCTCGTTGTTTGCTTTATTAATTTTAGCAAATAAACTCAACATCATGCCTAAGGTATGCTCGCCTACTGCATCAGCGTTGGCCTCACCTGCATTAAAAACAATTATGTTTTTTGCTTGTGCAGCAGCTTCGTCAATATTATCCAAACCGGCACCTGCCCTTGCAATAAACTTTAGGCTATTGCCTTTGTTTATTACCTCTGCATCAATTTGTGTTTTGGTACGAACCACCAAACCTGTTGCTGTTGTTATGTGATGTAAAAGATCGTTCCTTGTGGCCTCAGGCAAATACATTACTTCGTAACCTAATTGCTTTAAACCATCAATAAGCATTTCATGAACATCATCAATTATTAAAACCTGTTTGCCTTTTGTCATGCTTATTTAATTTATTAGTAATTTTTTTTTGATAAATGGTTGCACCCAATTCAAAACTTACATTGAAGTGTACATTAATCGGCCTATGGTAAAGTAAATGGCCAAACCCAACAAATCGTTAGTAGTTGTGATGAACGGTCCGGTTGCAATGGCCGGATCTATTTTGATCTTATGAAGTACCATTGGTATGAAAGTACCCAATACCGAGGCAAAAATAATTACGCTAAATAACGCCACACTAACTGTAATGCTTAAATCGTATGAATGTGCAAAGGCTGCGTTATATGCAAACAACAAAACGGAACAGATTAATCCGTTTAATAAAGCAACACGTAACTCTTTTAAAATTTTTGATAAAATATTTTGTGTCCCTAAGGTATCATTTGCTAAACCTTGTACTACAATTGCAGATGATTGTACACCAACATTACCGCCCATAGCCGCAATAAGTGGCATAAAAAAAGCCATCTCGGGGTGTATTTTTAAAGTACCCTCGTAAATTTCTATAAACCTTGATGAACCAATACCACCCAACAAGCCAATTAAAAGCCAAGGCAAACGCGCACGAGATAAAATCCATACTTTATCAGTTGCATCTACATTTTCTGTAATACCCGACATTAACTGATAATCCTCGTTGGCTTCTTCTTTAATCACCTCCACCACATCATCAACCGTAATACGACCTACTAATTGCCCCAGTGCATTTACCACGGGCAAAACCACTAAATCGTACTTATCAAAAATATTGGCAATGGCTTCGCTATCTGTTGATGTAGAAACTGAAATAACTTCCTTGTTTGATACATCTTGTAATTTGGCATCGGGATGAGATAAGATTAAATTTTTAAGTGTGATTAAACCCACCAAACGCTCATACTTATCGGTTACATATACCACGTAAATTGAATCTACGTTTTCTGCTTGTCTTCTAATTTCATCAATACACTGCCTTACCGTCCAGTTATCATTTGCCTTCACCAACTCTACTGCCATTAAACTACCGGCAGTGTATTCCTCATAGCTCATCAACGAGAGCAAGCTTGAGGCAAACTCAATATCTACCAAATAAGAGATTACTTCTTCTTTTTCTTTTACAGCAAGGTGATTTAATACATATGCAGCGTCATCACTGTCCATGTACTGCACAAACTTATCAGCAATTTCTTTGGGTTGATAAGTAGCTAAAAACCGTGCACGCACATCATCTTCCATTTCAACCAAAACCTTCACGGCTTTCTCGGCATCAACACACAACATAACTTGGCGAGCTTCACCGGTATCCAATTTATCAATTAAATCGGCAACATCTTGCGCGTATATGTGCTGCAATTGTTGTTGCAACTCATCCAGCAAATCATTAGAAATAAGCTGTTTGATTTGCTTGATAAAACCGGCATCAATTATTGTTGTTTCCATGTGTAATCACCAAATTGGTTAGTGCCATAAAATCGTTTACACTTAATTGTTCTGCACGTTTATCGGCAAAACCACTTGGTTGCAAAATAGCATCATCAACCCCAAATTGCGAAATGGCGTTGCGTAATTTTTTTCTGCGTTGATTAAAGGCTGCTTTAACTACCTTAAATAACATTTTTTCGTTAATATCAGGTGCTTCTGCTTTACGTACCATGCGCATTACACCCGATTTTACTTTTGGAGGTGGAGTAAACACGTGCTCCGGAACGGTAAACAAATACTCTAAATCGTAGTAGGTTTGAGCCAATACACTTAAAATACCGTACTCTTTACTACCAGGGCCAGAGCAAATTCTTTCGGCCACTTCTTTTTGAAACATACCGGCCATAATTGGTATTTGGTGGCGGTGTTCCAAAATTTTAAAAACTATTTGGGTTGATATATTATAGGGAAAATTGCCAATTACTGCAAATTCCTCATTAAACAAATCGCTGGGTTTAATTTGCAAAAAATCGCCTAAAATTAACCTTGGCGCTAGATCAGCGTAATGTGGTTTAAGGTAGGCTATCGATTCTTCATCCACATCAATGGCATGAAGGGTAATTGGCTTTTTTAACAAGTACTTGGTAAGCACACCCATACCCGGACCAATCTCCAGCACTTGATTTACCGTGCATTTATCCATTAAACCATTAACAATATTTAATGCAATTTGCTCATCGTTTAAAAAGTGCTGACCTAAATGTTTTTTTGCCTTTACCTGTTCGTGCCTCATGTTGCAAATAGAACAAATTTTACGCATTTATCCTTCCTTATTTGCTTGTGAGTTTTTTTTATAGATTTGCTGCTATTAGTATATACAAATCATGCACACATCAATTCAATTAAAAACAAAAGCAAGTAATAATAAGTCGGCACTTTATTTAGCAAACAAAAAAACTGATTTTAAATCGTTGGGTTTTGAGAAAAAAGAAATCGACTACATCAACAAAAAAATTAGTGCCAAAGAAAATTTAATTTTGGTTAATCAATTAACCAGATTGGCGTACATCCAACTTATTGAAGAGGTAGAAGGGAAAGACGAACCTCAACAATTAGAGTTGTTACGTGGCACTGGAAACAAACTTTGTACTGCACTTAACGCTCACAAATATGCCGAGATTGAATTGCAAACATTGGTTGCAAACGATGAGTGGTTATTAGCCATTGCAGAAGGTTGCGCATTAAGCAACTATCAATTTATTAAATACAAAAGTGAGCAAGATTTAAATACGTTAAAAACCATTACGGTGGTATCAACTCAAATTAAAAAACCGGCAGTTACCGAGTTAGAAATTTTGGTTGAATCGGTTTGCAAAGCCAGAGATTTAGTTAACGAACCACAAAGTCATTTAAATGCTGTAGGTTTTGCCGATGAAATGAAAAAGATGGGTAAAGCGGCTTCGTTTAAAGTAGAAGTGTTGAACAAAAAACAAATTGAAGCTTTAAAAATGGGCGGCTTATTGGCGGTAAACAAAGGCAGTCAAACCCCACCAACTTTTACCATTATGGAGTACAAACCAAAGAAAGCGGTTAACAAAAAACCAATTGTTTTGGTAGGTAAAGGTGTGGTATACGATACCGGAGGATTAAGCTTAAAGCCAACAGCCGGAATGGACACCATGAAGTGTGATATGGCAGGTGGTGCTTTAGTTGCAGCCACAATGTATGCTGTAGCAAAAGCACAATTAAATGTACATGTTATTGCGTTGGTTCCTGCCACAGATAACCGCCCAGGAGAAAATGCTTATGCACCTGGTGATGTAATAAAAATGTATGATGGCAAAACTGTTGAAATGTTAAATGCCGATGCAGAAGGTAGAATGATTTTGGCTGATGCATTGGCTTATGCAAAAAAATATAACCCAGAGTTGGTTATGGATTTTGCAACTTTAACCGGAGCTGCTGCTGCTGCAATTGGAAGTTATGGTATTGTATGCATGGGTACTGCAGATGAAGCAACTAAATTAAATTTAAAATTATGCGGTAATCAAGTTCACGAGCGTTTGGTGGAGTTTCCGTTTTGGGATGATTATGCCAAACTATTGAAGAGTGACATTGCCGATATGAAAAACATTGGTGGGCCTGTTGCCGGAGCAATTACTGCCGGTAAGTTTCTGGAGAAATTTATTGATTACCCTTGGATGCATTTTGATATCGCAGGGCCTGCATACAATAACGCTGCAGATAGCTACAGACCTAAAAACGGAACCGGAGTTGGCGTTCGTTTAATGTTTGAATTTTTAAAAGAACTAAGCAACTAAACCATGAGTAAATTACCTATTATAGGCATTACAATGGGCGATGTAAACGGCATCGGCCCGGAGGTAGTTATAAAAACTTTATTGGATAGCCGTATTGCAGATTATTGCACTCCGGTTATTTATGGTTCACCCAAAATAATTTCGTATTGGAAAAAGGCTATAAACCATCCAGACTTTAACTTACATATCATTAAAAGTCTTGATCAAATTCACCATAAAAAGGCTAATATATTGGTGTGCTGGGAAGAAGAGGTTGAAATTAAACCGGGAGAGGTAACCGAGTTAGGGGGCAAATATGCTTTTAAGAGTTTAGAAGCAGCTACCAAAGACTTAAAAGCAGGCAATATTCATGCGTTAGTAACTGCACCATTAAACAAACACAACGTAAATAGTTCATCGCTTCCATTTAGCGGACACACCGAATATTTAGCGCAACAAGATGGTGCAGAAAACCATTTGATGATGTTGATTTGTGATGATTTAAAAGTTGGTTTGGTTACAGGTCATGTTCCGTTAAAAGACGTTGCTTCAAAAATAAGTGTAGAAAGTATTTTGCGTAAACTAAAAACCATGCAGCAAAGCTTGCAAAAAGACTTTAGTATTACCAAACCAAAAATTGCAGTATTGGGCTTAAACCCACATGCAGGCGACAATGGTTTACTGGGCAATGAAGATAAAGAGATTATTGCGGTTGCTTGTGCAAAGGCTCAAGAAGAAGGATTGTTGGCTTACGGCCCTTATCCTTCTGATGGCTTTTTTGGCGCACGTCAATACCAAAAATTTGATGCGGTATTGGCCATGTACCACGACCAAGGGTTGATTCCATTTAAGTTTTTAGGATTTGAAAACGGAGTCAATTTTACTGCAGGTTTAAGTTTTATTCGTACCAGTCCTGACCATGGAACTGCGTACGATATTGCAGGCAAAAACAAAGCAGATGAAAGCAGTTTTAGAAATGCATTTTATGCTGCGTTAGACTTGGTAAGAACAAGAAACGAAAACTTTAAATTAAGCGAAGACTTTTTACAGTTTACGCAACACAGAAAAGAGCGTTTTAGGATTGATTTTTAAAAAAAGAAAAAGCCTGCAATCATTAATTGCAGGCTTTTTTATTGAGAAAATCGTTAGTTCTTTGTTAGCTTTTTTAAGTCTTCAATATCTCCATCAAATACATTGAAGTCAACACCACCTCTGATACCATTTACACGACCACGATCACTATGTTGCCAGAAATGCCAGCCTGATAATTTGTCTTTTAAATCAGGTGTGCGGTAATGAGCTATCCAAAGAGGATATTTCTTAAACTCTTTGCCAGTTAACATATGCTTATAAAATCCGTAGTTGGTATAAATAATTGGTGTTACGCCATATTGTTTCTCAACCAACACTAACCAGCGTTTTAAGTTTTTCTTTAACACCTCACGGCTTCCTCCACCGTACATTTCAATGTCAAGCACTGGTGCTAAGTCACCTTTTTCTAACTTTGGAACTTGTTTAAAAAACAATCTAGCTTGTTCATCGGCTGTTAAATGCGGACGATAAAAGTGATATGCTCCCCTCATGATACCAGCCTCTTTGCACTCTTTCCAATTTGACTTAAAATATTCGTCAACAACAGTGCGACCTTCACTAGCCTTAATAAAAGCGAACTGAATAGAAACATCCTTATGTTTCATTTTGCTTACCGCCTCCCAATCAATGTTACGTTGGTGACGCGAAACATCAATACCATGTAAATCATACTCCCCCGGCAAATCAATGCCAAAAGTTGGGTAGGAAGGGGAAGCCATTTTTATGGCATTAGCTATGCCTTTTACAGTGCCATTGCTTAGTAAATATACTGCACCTGTTCCCACTGCCAATGCAATTGCAGAACTCAATAATATTTTTCGGGTTTTCTTCATTTTGCTCTCGTGTTTCAAAGTCCGAATATACAACGTTAAATTTTTAAAAATGTGCACAACTTGTTAATATTCTACACAACTCACCAAAACGAGTCCACATTTAAATACACCACTAAAATTGCATATTGATTATGAGGCTCAAATTAATTTTTGTTTACAAAAGTAGGGTTTTTATTTTTTTATTTCTACATTTGCAGCCCATTAAGGATAAAATGGCGGGGTAGCTCAGATGGTTAGAGCGTAGGATTCATAACCCTAAGGTCGGCAGTTCGATTCTGCTCCCCGCTACTAAATTAAAGTCGTTCAAGTGAACGACTTTTTTGTTTTATATCTTAACTAAGATGGTCAATAAAGCAATAACTAAAACTTCTGTTTCAAATCAAACGACCATTTCATAAAAAATTTCCACTACAAAATCCAAAGTTGAAGTTGTGTCGTAACTAATGGCACACTTAAAACTAAAACATCATGAAAAAGTCAATTAAATCATTAGCCCTTATCATGGGATTGTTCCTTTCATCAAGTATTACGTCTGTCGCACAAAACAATGTAATTGTTGGCGGAGAAGTTATGTATCCGAAGAAAAACATTGTTGAGAATGCAGTAAACTCAAAAGACCACACTACACTGGTTGCCGCGGTAAAAGCAGCAGGATTAGTTGAAACCCTACAAAGTGCCGGGCCATTTACAGTATTTGCTCCAACAAATGATGCATTTGCTAAACTTCCGGAGGGAACTGTAGCAACATTATTAAAACCTGAAAATAAAAGCCTATTAACCCAAATCCTGACTTACCATGTAGTAGCGGGTAAACTAGATGCCAACGAATTAATGAAAAAGATCAAATCTTCGGGAGGAAAAGCCATTTTAAAAACGGTTTCAGGTGGTACATTAACTGCGATGATGAATGGAGATAAAAACATCATGCTTAAGGATGAAAAAGGCCAGTCGTTTAATATTACCATTTACGATGTTTACCAAAGCAATGGCGTTATACACGTAATTGATCAAGTAGCCATGCCTAACTAAAGATTTCTATTGAACATAAGGGTTGAATTTAACCCTTATGTTTTTTGCTTAAAAATTGAGAAACCGAAATAATATCAAACACCCAAATAAACCTCATTATCTGTTTTGTCTTTTTTGCTGCGTTGTGTAATTAATGTAAGTAATGGAAAGGCCAATACAGCAAAGCTTAACAAAGACAAAGCCAACGAGTACAAGTCAGTGTGGGTAATTAACATAAAGCCTGAACCAATTAGCACCAGTAACAAGGCATAAATTAAATTGCATTTCATCATGGTTTTTATTTGACACAAAGTTGAGCATCATACATTACCATAATGTTAGATTGGATTTAAGTTTATGATTTTAGATTTTCAAGTCTAATTCGAAAGACGATAATACGCATTGAAATAACATGGCAATAATATGCAATCGGAACCGCCACAGCTGGCAACCATATAAA
>CAZRVA010000003.1:0-7787 GCA_964603255.1 uncultured Chitinophaga sp. | reverse complement strand
ATATAATATTCCTCTATTAGGCTGTTCAAAGGCAAATTGCTGAAATGGACCTGGTGCTGATAGCACTCCATTGATTACCGTAAAAACGAGAATAAACAAAGAAATCACATTCCAATACAATAGAAGTTTATAATTTGATTTACCTCTCTTAAAAGCTAAATAGTATATAAAAATTGATGTAAGTGCCGGGATTATATCAAAGTTTCTTCCTTCAAAAGTCATCAATTCCGGAGCTAGCTTGTGCAGAAATAACCAATAAAGTGTAAGTTCCATAAACAGGCGAAATACTTGAATCTTGGTAATTAAATGTAAATCAAATTTAATCAGCCATTCAATTCCCTTTCGTGTTGAGTTAAGTGTAACCAACAACAATAAGGGGGGAAGTACAGCCACTAAAAAGCGAGGTGGCAACAATGATGTGTTCTCAAAAAAACCATACCACGCTAGTACACCGGTAAAGGCCATCCAAGTTAACATAAAAATGAGCAGCAGTTTACTTTTTGATGCTTTACTAAAAAAATAAACAGCAAACATGATTGCCGCTACAAAAACCACATAAACATAAATTGGCAAAGTTTCCATATCATATAAATTAATGGTACAAAACAAGCCTTTAGATAATTGATAACACTTGTCATATGACAAGAAATCAATTTACTTTTGGGTATTTAGAAATGTTGTTTCTTTTCTAATACGACTTAATGATGAATCGGTTACACCTAAATAAGAAGCAATATACTTTAAAGGGGCATGCATAATAACTTCCGAGCCAGATTCAATCAATTTACGATATCGTGTTTCTGCTGTTTCTGTAATTATTGATTGCATTCTTAGTTTTAACTCAGCAAACCCATGAACGAGTAAACTTCGTCCAAACTCCCGAAATTCAGGAATAGTATGAAACAATTTATTCAGATTATCGAATGAAATACCCCAAACAATACATGGTGTTATTGCTTGGATACTCTCTTTTGATTCTTGCCTTAAAAAAAATGATGCTACTTCAAATACCGGCTTACCCGCATCAAAAAAAGCAGTAGTCACCTCATTACCATCAGGGGTTGTAGAGTATGTTCTGACAAGGCCTTGCTCTATAATAAAATACTCGTTGCTCACCTTACCCTCTTCTAAAAGACAACTGTTCTTATCAAACTCTTTTTTAATGAAACACATCAGCACTGCATTAAGCTTTTCGGGGTTGGTAAGGGCTGAACCGAAAAAAGATTTTAAAAAAGTGTAACCTTCACTCATGTTTTACATATTAAATAAATCATCAAATAAAACGAAATTAGTTTTACATAGCACACCATAAAAACACAAAAAAGCCAACGTATGTTACGATGGCTTTTCTGAGTAATGGTATAGAATATCTATGCTAACTGAGCAGCTTTTTTCAATTTTAAAATACTAAAGTCTGTGTTTACTTTTTTAATGGTATTGCTTAAACGACCTAATCCCGTAATCTCCATTTCAACTACATCGCCATCTTGCAACCATTGCGGTTTAAAGTTTTTATCGTTTAATAAACCTGTTCCGTTTAGTTCTAAGAAACAACCTGTGCCCACAGTTCCACTGCCAATTACATCACCAGGAAAGATATCAACGCCATAAGCGCAACGCTCTAAAATCTCAGCGAATGTCCAATCCATGTCAGCAACGTTGCCTTCACTAACTTGAACACCGTTTACCCAACATTTCATTTGTAAATTGTGGTTACGCCCAACGTGATTTGGTTTTGCAGGAACAACATATTGCTCCAACTCGTCAGGTGTTACAAAGTAAGGACCGATAACAGTGCTAAAGTCTTTTCCTTTTGCAGGACCAAGGTTTAATAACATTTCTTCCATTTGTAAGGTACGAGCACTCATATCATTCATGATCATATAACCTGCAATGTATTCGTCTGCCTCTTCTGCTCTGATGTTACGGCCTTTTTTCCCAACAACAATTGCTACTTCTAATTCAAAATCTAATTTTTCAAAATGATCAGGCATACATTCAATCTCGCCCGGACCTTGCACTGCATTGTGGTTGGTGAAATAGAATATTGGGTATTGATCAAATTCAGGAATCATAGGCACACCACGATTTCTGCGCGCAGCAGCCACATGTTGGCGGAAAGCATAACCATCGCGACAAGATGTTGGTTCATTAACCGGTGCTAACAAAGTTACATCAGTCAATTTAATAGCTGTTGCTGTTAGTTTGCCAATTTTTAAATCTGCATCGTGCTGTTTCGCTTTATTCATTGCCTCGCTGCCTGCAAATAAAAATTCACGCATGTTGTTTGGCAAAGTAGCATCAATTTGATGCAAACTGTAAATATTATCTTCAATTAAAATACCTAAATCAACGGTATTTTCTTTATTGTATGTTACTAGTTTCATGTTATTTAAATAGTTTCTTGTTTGAGGTTTGGGGTTTATGGTTGGGTGTTCTGATTGAGTATTACGCTTTATTTTTAAATTTTATTCCTTTAATGTCACTTTGGTTGAGGTAAGAAGAGAGTTTTCCTAGTTTATTTCCAATAGATTGAACCAATTCCTCCATATCATCAAATACTTGTTGATTGATATGTTCGCGATCAAGTGCACGATATAACTGTGACTTGGTTTCATCTAAGGAGCCTAACGAAATTCCGATAAAATGAATAAATTCTTTATTGCCTCCTCTACCAAATCCTTCAGCAATATTATCCATTACAGAACCAGTTGATTTATTGATTTGTTGCTTCAACCCAAAATCATCCTTAAATGTACCTGAGCAAGTTAACTTCCAAACTTTTTTTGATAACTCTCTTGACTGTTGCCAAGCTTCAATGTCTTCAAACTTTTTAAATGTTGCCATAATCGTGTTATTTAATGTGAAAATACAAGTTAACTAACATTCATTACAACTCCAAAAGAACACTCATAAGTGAGCGCAAATCAAAGAACAATAAACCACTAACAACAAACCCTAAACCTCTTTTTATAATTTCGGTAAATTTATTTTATCTGGTACTATAAATACTGTTTCAAAGTGGGTTAATAAACTTCTGTAAATGGCTTGTGCTTCTACTTGATTTCTAAAATCGCCAACACGAACTTTAAAGTTAGGTTGTTGATAAACCAAATACGCTTCTGTTTCAGGGTACAACTGTAAAAACTTGGTGCGCGCTTCGTTGGCAGCCTTTCTATCACTACCAAAAAATATTTGCACCCTGTACCCTTGAATGCCATTTGCCGCTTGGTTTAGCTCTATGTTACGTTGCACCAACGAGTCGAGATGTGCATCACCAATTACCTGCACATTTTGTTGTGCATTTGCGTAGTGCAATCCTAATAAACTAAATCCAAGAAACAATATTTTTTTCATAACTAAACAGTTTGTTCAACTCCCATAATAGCCAGGCTAGCTGAGGTACCTAAACGGCTTGCTCCTGCATTTACCATTGCTATCGCAGTGGCATTATCTCTAATACCACCGGCTGCTTTAATTTTAACCTTTGCAGGTAAAATTTTACGCATTAGTTCAACGTCTTCTACCTTTGCGCCACTTGAGGCATAGCCGGTTGATGTTTTAACAAAATCAGCCTCGCTATCTACACACAAGCGACAAGCTTTTTCAATTTCTTCCTTGGTTAACAAGGCAGTTTCAATAATTACTTTTGCTACTTTGTTTTGTAAATGACAAGCCATAATTACAGCTTGTAAATCATTTAATACGGTTGCATCATCACCACTTTTAAATGCAGCAATGTTCATCACCACATCTACTTCATCAGCACCGCCAATAATGGCCTTTTTGGTTTCTTCAACCTTACTGGCAACAGTATTGTAACCAAACGGAAACCCCGCTACAGTAATAATTTTTACCGGTGATTTTTTAATGGTTTTTTTTGCCAACTGCACATGATATGGCGATACACATACACCATAAAATTTGTGTTCAACTGCCTCTTCACACAATTTAATAATATCCTGATGTGTAGCATCAGGTTTTAAATTGGTGTGTTCAATGTAAATATTTAAGTCTTCCATTTAATTTATCTTAGTAGTTCATGCTGTTGATACAGACAACTACTTCATCCTAATTCCCTATATGTTCTATTTTGTTTTATTCCTCTTTGCCGTGACAAGCTTTGTATTTTTTACCGCTTCCACATGGGCAAGGATCGTTACGACCAATTTTATTGTCGTTAATGATTTGTTGTTGCTTAGGCATCTCTCCTGCTCCTTCTCTTGCCATTGCGTTTGCTTTTAATGCTTCGGCAATTTCATCGGGGCGGCTGGTTTGTAATTTGGGTTGAGGGGCCTGACGAACTTCTTGTACCGGACGTAATTGCGGAGCTGGTTGCTGTTGTTGTGGTGTTTCTTGCACCGGAACAAACGATTTAAACAACATACTCAATACTTCACGATTTACGCGACTTAACATGTCTTTAAATAAGTTAAACGACTCCAACTTATAAATTAACAACGGATCTTTTTGCTCTAATACTGCATTTTGTGCCGATTGTTTCAACTCATCCATTTCACGCAAATGCTCTTTCCACTCGTCATCAATAATGTGTAGGTTGGTAAACTTTTCAAAAGTTTTGATTACCTCAGCACCTTCTGTTTCGTATGCTTTTTTAAGGTTAACACCAATTTGCATTCCACGTATACCATCAGTAAATGGTACACCAATGGTATCAAACTGTTGGCCTTGGTTTTCGAATACATTTTTAATTACCGGGAATGTATCGTTGGCAATGTGTTGGCATTTTTGGTTGTAGTGATTTATCAAATCATCATACAAAGTATCCACTACATTTTCAACTTTACCGGCCATAAAGGTAGCCTCATCCATTTGCGGTTCGTAAGCAAATAAACGAATGCACTCCAATTTAAATTCACCCACATTTTTAAGGTCGCGGTATTGTTCTACTAATTCGTAGCATACATCATGCAACATGTTGCTGAAATCTAAATCAAGTTTATCACCATTTAAGGCATTTCTACGCTTGGTATAAATTACCTCACGTTGGCTGTTCATCACATCATCATACTCTAACAAACGTTTACGAATACCAAAATTGTTTTGCTCTACTTTACGTTGTGCACGCTCAATGTTTTTGGTAATTAAAGAATGTTCGATGTTCTCACCCTCTTTCATACCTAGTCTATCCATTACAGAAGCAATACGTTCGCTTCCGAATAAACGCATCAAATCATCTTCTAATGAAACATAAAAACGAGATGAACCCGGATCACCCTGACGACCTGCACGACCACGTAACTGACGATCTACACGTCTTGATTCGTGACGTTCGGTACCAATAATGGCCAAACCTCCGGCTTCTTTTACACCTTCGCCTAGTTTAATATCCGTACCACGACCAGCCATGTTGGTTGCAATGGTAACTGTTCCGGCCTGACCAGCTTCAGCAACTATATCAGCCTCGCGTTGGTGTTGTTTTGCGTTTAACACATTGTGTTTAATTTTACGCAATTGCAACATCTTACTTAAGGTTTCACTTACCTCAACCGATGTAGTACCTACCAATACTGGTCTGCCAGCTTCGGTTAATTTTTGTACCTCATCAATAACGGCATTGTATTTCTCTCGTCTTGTTTTGTATATTACATCGTTCTCGTCCTTACGAGAGATCGCTCTGTTGGTAGGAATAACCACCACATCTAATTTATAAATCTCCCAGAACTCACCTGCTTCTGTTTCTGCAGTACCCGTCATACCAGCTAATTTGTGGTACATGCGGAAATAATTTTGCAACGTAATAGTTGCATAAGTTTGAGTTGCAGCTTCTACTTTTACATTTTCTTTCGCTTCAATTGCCTGGTGTAAACCATCGCTATATCTGCGTCCGTCAAGTACACGACCAGTTTGCTCATCAACAATTTTAACTTTGCCATCAGCCAAAATGTATTCCACATCTCTATCAAACATGCAGTATGCTTTTAGCAACTGATTAACGGTGTGAATACGTTCTGATTTAATGGAGAAATCGAGCATGAGTTGCTCTTTGTGTTTTAATTTATCTTCATCGCTTTGTGTTGATTTTTCAATCTCTGCAATTTCTGCACCCACATCAGGAATAATAAAGAAATGAGGATCTTCCCCTGAAGCAGTAATTAAATCAACACCTTTTTCTGTTAACTCAATGGCATTGTGTTTTTCTTCAATGGTAAAGTACAAATCAGCATCAACCTTGTGCATTTCCTTTTGTTGGTCTTGCATGTATTGTGCTTCTGTTTTTAACAAAATTTGTTTGATGCCTTGCTCACCCAAAAACTTAATTAGCGCACTGTTTTTAGGTAAACCACGATAGGCTTGTAACAAGCGGAAGCCACCGTCTTTTTCATTACCTGCGGCTATTAATTTTTTAGCTTCATTTAAAGCGGTATTAACAAATGCCTTTTGTGCATTTACAATTTTTTCGATGCGTGGTTTTAGAACGTGGAATTGTTGGTCATCGCCTTTAGGCACCGGACCACTTATAATCAAAGGCGTACGTGCATCATCAATTAACACACTATCCACCTCATCAACCATAGCAAAATGATGTTTGCGTTGAACCAACTCAGTTAAATCGCGCGCCATGTTATCACGCAAATAATCAAAACCAAATTCGTTATTAGTACCGTAAATTAAATCAGCTGTGTAAGCATTACGTCTTTCCGGTGAGTTTGGTTGATGGTAATCAATACAATCAACACGTAAACCGTGGAACTCAAACAAAGGACCATTCCATTCACAATCCCTTCGTGCCAAGTAATCATTTACAGTTACGATGTGAACACCTTGTCCTGATAATGCATTTAAATAAGCAGGTAAAGTTGAAACCAATGTTTTACCCTCACCCGTGGCCATTTCAGAAATTTTACCTTGATGCAATACAATACCACCAATTAACTGCACATCGTAATGAATCATGTTCCAAGTTACTGTGCTACCTGCTGCCTCCCAAGTATTGCTCCAAATGGCTTTATCTCCTTCAATACGCACCGGCTTTTTAAAGCGCTTGTGTGTGGCTAAAGTTTTATCAAACTCGGTAGCCGTAACCACCAGTTCTTTATCTTCAGTTAACCTGCGGGCTGTTTCTTTAACTACAGCAAAAGCTTCAGGTAATATTTGGTTTAATACCACTTCCAACTGCTCATCGCGTTGTTTTTTAAGTTTATCAACTTTTCTAAACAAGTCTTCTTTGGCATGCAAATCTTTTTCTGCTTCAGCCGCTTGTTTTACCTCTTCAATTTCTGCATCAATATCCTTTAAAAAATCTGCGATGGTAACTTTAAACTCAGCTGTTTTAGCACGTAGTTCATCGTTGCTAATGTGGCGCAACTTTTCGTATGCCTGATTTATCTCCGTTACAATGGGGTAAATTGTTTTTAAATCTCTTTCCGATTTGCTACCAAATACTTTAGCAATGGTGTTGAATATAGATCCTATCATCTGTTGGTATTTATACTGTCTTGTTTAAGGGCGGTAAAAATAATAAAATTTACCTTGCCTAAGCGGCTTTTTTACAGAAATAAAGCCAAGCCCTTAACAATGGGCAGATTGGCAGTTAACAAGGTGTTTATAAGCTATACTCAAATCCTCGGCTTATGATTTTAATCCCATAAATATCAAACCATTACAAACTATTTTAATTTTACCTGAAACTTTTTTAGTTACTTATACCACCTACTGACAGAACAACCACTTTGCACGTGAGTAACCTTAACTTAAACAAGCAAGAGCGCTTTATGGCACTTTACCAGCCGCAGCATGCACGGTTGAGCCGTTTTGTGCAAACC
>CAZRVA010000002.1:66939-78335 GCA_964603255.1 uncultured Chitinophaga sp. | reverse complement strand
AAAAATACCATGCAATAGTTGATAAAGCACTAGCAATAACGCCTAAGGTAAAAATAAGAAAGCGAAAGTTTTTACACCAGTAAGATCGAACTATTTTATAGCATAAATATAGGGATGTTAAACTGTAAATAAATGAAAGGATATTTAATGCTATTTTATAATTATAATATGTTTTGAATATAACCATTGGTAGTTGTTTCCACTCTTCTCTCATCATCCATTTATTAAAAGGATTTACCTTAAAAAACACAAGTGTTCCTAAGTCCCAAGCATAACCAAACGGAATAAAAAATAAAACTAATGCGCCAAGTAACTTGAAATTTTCGTTAGGTTTTTTGCTTAACAAGTAACCTAAAAGAAGTAAAAGAATTGATTTGCTGAACGAGGCTGTATTCATAACCAAATACATCCATGATTCTGTATAGCACCCAAGCACGCCAAAATAGGTTAGTTTGTATGGTTTAAATCCCATGGCCATATCAACCCCATAAATAAATAGATTACTAGTGTTGATATGGATTAATGGTGCCAGAAAACAGCAAAGGATTACTTTTTGGTAGAGTTTCATAAGTGTAAGTTAATAAATAGGCACAAAAAAACCGCAGTTGCCTGCGGTTTGGTTTTATAATCATTAAGCAATCAAATGCCAAAGTTGCTCCATGTAGGATGCATCTTTTATTTTCTCTTCGGCACCATCAGCAATTATTTTTTCGAGTAATACATCGTTTTTCTGTCCTTGATCCCAGGCGTATTTGTAACCGCTTAAACTAAATGTGGTAAGTTCGTATTGCGATTTAAATTTATCAGGATACAATTCGGTTAGTTCGTGTTCGATGTGTTTTTTATGTAAGAAATGTTTGTCGCCCACTTTGTCGGCCATTTCATAATAATTTTGAACAGCTAAATCAGCAATCGCATCGGCATTGGGTTTACGTTCTTTTTGATACTCATCAAAAATTTTGTTCCAATTATCGCCATACTTTTCAATCATGTTATCAAGCACTACAATATCTTCAAAACTGCAATTCATGCCTTGGCCGTAAAACGGAACAACAGCATGAGCAGCGTCACCTGCAAGTGCTAACTTATCTTCTTTAATCCAAGGATAACATTTTACGGTAACCAAATTGCCTATTGGGTTACGCTTGTAATCATCCAATAAAGTTGGCATCATAGCCATAGCATCCGGAAATTCTTTTTCGAAGAACGATTTAATGTCTGCGTCTGTTTTAATCTGCTCAAACATTTCGTAAGGCAAAAACAACGTACATGTAAAATCACCTGCCGGGTTGGGCAAAGCAATCATCATAAAACTGCCTCTTGGCCAAATATGAAGAGCGTTTTTCTCCATCATAAATTTACCGTTTGGTCCTTCAGGAATTTCTAATTCTTTGTAGCCAACATGTAAATAGCTTTGCGAGTAGTTAAAACGTTCGCTGGTTTGCATTTTGCCACGTGTTGCTGCAAAAGCACCATCAGTTCCTAAAATTCTATCGCTGGTAACGGTTTTGTGTGATCCATCTTCCAACTCAAAAGTAGCTGTGGTTTTGTTTACATCCACATCAATACATTTACTGTTAAAATAAATGGTGATGTTTGGAAACTCATCAGCCAATTCAATCAACTTTTGATTTAATCTACCGCGCGATACAGAGTTAATGGCTTGTCCGTTTTTACCGTACGGATGATAACTTAGTTCACCTGTTTTGCTATGCATCATTCTGCCGGTCATTGGTATCGCATCAGCCAAAATTTCTTTATCTAAACCAATTTTTTCAAGTGCATGTAAACCCCGTGTACTTAAAGCTAAGTTAATGGATTTACCTTGGTAAATATTCGTTTTGCGCATATCTGGTCTGCGCTCAAAAAGGTTCACTTCAAATCCACGTTTTGCCATATAAATGGCTGCTAAACTTCCGGCTAAACCTCCGCCTATGATGGTAATTTTTTGTGTCATTATAAGTTCCGAGTTCGTATTTTTTTACTTGTAACAGTAGTAAACTTACCCATTAATTCAAATGATTTTTGTTTCAATAAATTAATGAGTACTTCATGTAATTCGTTTCTTTCGCTATATGTGTATCTCAGAAGTATTACCGACAGGTGATTGTTTTGATGAATAAAAACTAAATCTCCAAAATCTTTATCTTCTGTAAGTATGATGGCATTTTGTTTTACAGCGAGTTTAGCAATTTCTGTGTCTGACGCTCCTCTGTGCGACTCATAAATTGAAATAACATCAAAATGTTCTTTCAACTTTGTTATCAGCTCATGCTCGATGTTTTAATCAGCCAGAATTACCATTATGCTACATCATTTAAAAATGCTTCGTTTGCTACTACATCGTAAGCGTATTCAATGCAAGCATTAATTTGCTGTGATGTGAGTTCAGGATACATTTCTTTAATGTTATCAACACTTGCTCCTTCCGCCATTTTTTTGAGCACAAGCTCAACCGTAATTCTCGTACCTTTTATTACAGGTTTTCCGAGCATTACATCCGCTTTAGCCTCTAAATAATTTTTGTAACCCATACCAATTTTTTAGTAAAGTTATGAAAAATATGCTTTCAGTGCCTCACCAATATGGTACACATCTTCAAAAGAGTTGTACATAGGTACCGGACTCATACGTATTACATCAGGTTCGCGCCAATCGGGCATAATCCCATTTGCCTCTAGGTAATCGAACAACTTTTTACCATTTTCTTTTACAATGATGGAAAGCTGACAACCTCTGTCTGCTGCGGTTTTTGGTGTAATTACGGTTAAGTAATCACTGAAATCATTTAATATAAACTCTAAATAGGCTGTTAAAGTTTCGCTTTTTGCACGTAAGTTTTTGATACCTGCTTGGTCAAATAATTCTAACGAAGCCTTATGTATAGCCATTGGAAAAATTTGAGCATTACTCAACTGCCAACCAGCAGCGCCCTCCATAGGTTTAAAACCTTTTTTCATCTGGAAACGCTCTTTCTCATCATGTCCCCACCATCCAGCAAATCGAATTAAATCAGGGTTGTTGCCATGACGCTCATGCACAAACACACCACTTGTTCCACCCGGGCCTGAGTTTAAATATTTGTAAGTACACCATACGGCAAAATCAACATCCCAATCGTGTAGTTTTAGGTTGATGTTACCTGCTGCATGTGCGCAATCAAAACCAACGTTTGCGCCAACAGCATGACCAGCTTTTGTGATGGCTTGCATATCGTAGGCCTGACCGGTGTAGTAATTTACACCACCCATCATTACAATGGCTAAATCCTCTTTGTGTTCGTTTATTTTAGCAATGATGTCTTCTGTGCGTAAAGTAAATTCGCCTTCGCGTGGTTTTAATTCAATAATGGCATCATCCGGATTTAGTCCATGAAAACGGGCTTGAGTTTCCATAGCGTATTGATCGCTTGGAAAAGCAGTGCCTTCCATCATTATTTTATAACGTGTTTTTGTAGGTCGATAAAAGCTCACCATCATTAAGTGCAAGTTAGCGGTAAGGTTATTCATGATAACCACTTCGCTTGGTTTTGCACCTACTACCTTAGCCGCTTTTTCAGTTAAAAAATGGTGGTAATACATCCACGGATTTTTGCCTGCAAAATGTCCTTCAACACCTAAATCAGCCCAATCGTTTAGTTCTTGTTCTATGGCGGCACGAGCATTTTTGGGTTGAAGCCCTAAGGAATTACCACATAAGTATATCATGGTTTTTCCATCTTTTTTAGGCATATAAAACTCATTACGAAAATGAGCCAATTTATCTTCCTTATCTAATTGTTGGGCAAATGCCAATGTGTTTTCAAACTGCATGCTTATTATTACTTACTTATTAATACGATAAATGCTGAATCTAGATTTTTCAACCTAACATTCAGCATTTACTTTCAAATGTAATATTTCTTATTTCACCAAGTTAACCATACTCATTTCTAATCCTTTTTTCAACAAGCCGTTGCGTTTAGGATTAAATTGATTTAAGCGCATTAATGCTTGGCGAATGGTTATTGAAGCATCTTTAAAAATAGCTTCATCATTAAGTTCAAAGTTTTCACTCATGCAATAGGCAAACGTGCGTGCCATACCACAGTTTGCAATAAAATCAGGTATCACAGCTACACGGTCATCTGCATTGTTGCCAATTGGCCCTAAGAAAATTTCGCTATCAGCAAAAGGTACATTAGCACCACACGAAATTACATCAAGGTCGTTTTCAATCATGGTATCTAACTGCTCTTGGGTAAGCATACGTGAGGCAGCAGCCGGAATAAAAATATCAGCACCAATGCTCCAAATTTTTTGGTTGATTTCATCGTAAGGCATAAACTCAAACCCCATTTTTTTGCAAGTGGCTTGAGATAATTTATTACCATCACGCTCAATAAATAATTGCTTAATTTGGTCTTTGCTAAAACCTTGGTTGTTTAATAAACCACCTTCACGATCAATAATACCAACAATCATTACATCCATTTGAGAAAGATAATAAGCAGCAGCAGCAGCTACATTACCCCAACCTTGAATGATAGCACGTTTGTATGCAAAGTTTGGTCCCCAGAAATCGTAGAAATGACGCACAGCTTCAGCAACACCCCAACCGGTAATCATATCTGCAACTAAATATTTTTTTGTGGTATCGGGAGAGAAACGGGCATCATCCAATACCTTAGAAACACCTTCGCGCAAGTTTTGTAACATGCGTTTTTTACCTTGCTCGTCAGGATTAAAATGTCCAACTACGGTGCCTTCTTGTGGGTGTTGTAAACCAAATTGCTCAGTTATTGGAATTACTTCATGAATCTCATCCACGTTTAAATCACCACCGGTACCGTAATAGTTTTTGAGTAATGGCATTACTGCTTTGTACCAACGTTCTAACACACCTTTTTTGCGTGGGTCGGCAGGGTCGAAGTTAATACCGGATTTGGCACCACCAATAGGAGGTCCTGCAACAGTAAATTTAATCTCCATGGTTTTAGCCAACGAAGTAACTTCGTGTTTATTTAATCCTTTCCGCATACGTGTTCCGCCTCCGGCAGATCCGCCACGAAGTGAGTTAATTACTACCCAACCTTCGGCTTCTGTCTCACTATCTTTCCATTCAAAAACAATTTCCGGTTGTTTCTCTTCGTAACGTTTAATCAGTTTTTCTATTTGTGTCGACATAGTTTTTAATTTAGCTGTAATGGCTTGCAATTTACAACGGGTATTTTAAAAAAGTAGGGTAGAAACAAAAATCAGGTTTTAGGCAATAAAAAACCCGCTTTAGCAAGTGCAAAGCGGGCTAATGGTTTGTTTCAGAGTTGTTTATTCTTTAATTAACTTATGTTTAAAGATTTCGCCAAACTCATCTTCTATTTGTAAAACATACACTCCCTGTGGCAAGTCACTTATTTCTAGCTTTGCTTTAGGGTTATTAGTTTGAATGCTATTTACCAAAACACCATCTAATTTGAAGATTGAAATTTCGATAATCTGCTGTCCTTTGTTCAGCTCAACCGTAATTTCATTTTTAGCCGGTATAGGATAAACTTTAACCGATTCCGGTATAATTTCATCATTCTCGTTAAAGTTAATCATTATCACCTTAGAGTACTCTATGCTATTGTCGGCATCTACTTGCTTTAATCGGTAGTAGTTTATGGTTGATGCATTATTGTGTGCAAATGTATAATTGGTTAGCACATTGCTATTGCCTTTAGCATTAACCACACCAATTGTTTTGAAATTTTTATTATCGGTTGCGTGTTCAACTTCAAATCTGTTACTGTTACGCTCAATCGCTGTCGTCCAGTTTAATTTAACTTGGTTGTTGTTTTCTTTTTTACCGTTAAACGTTAATAGTTTTACTGGCAATTGGTTGTTGTTTGCAACTACAATATAAAACCTATTAAAGCCGAATGTCGCAGGTGTGTTTGTGTTGATGTTAAACGTGTAATTGCTATTTTGTTTCAAATCAATCACGTTGTTGGTGTAGTTATCAAACAATAAAACTTGGTCTTGAATAGCAATTTTATCGCTGTTTGTAAACTGCATGGTGTAAGATCCACTTGAACCACTAACATATAATTTAATGGTATCGTTTTGTGTGGTTAATGGTCGGGTTGATAAAGCCAAATGAATGCTGTCGTTGCCCCACGCACTCACTATTATAGGAGCACTTAATTTGAGTACATCATAAGCCTCAAAATTTGTGGTTGATCCGTTCATGTATTTAATCAACAACTCATCCGCATTTAGGGCATCTCTCATTAACTTAATTTTAAATGCACCACCTTGTGTTGATTTAAATAATTGTGTAGGAGCATCATCAACCTTAAAGGATTCTTTAAAGGTGATGCTAGCACCTGCGCCTGTGGCTTTAACCCAAAACCCTTGTGATTGCGAAAGTATACCATCTGTAATGGTTCCTTCACTTGATAACGTATTGTAAAACTTGTATGTGTTTTCTACTGGATCGAGCACCCAAATGGTAGGTTCAATATTGGTATAATTAGTTCCGCTATTTCCAGATCTTCCTGTTTCGTGGAAAGTTTTCCAATCGAATGGAGAAGGGTATGGGTTACCAATTAAATTCCATCCGTCATTATTAATGTTTCCGGAGCTGGTGAAAGTAATCGGCATGGTAATATCACCTATGTTAACAGTACCTGTAAGATCAGTAGTAACGGCATTTTGGTTAAGATTGGCGTTGGTAATACGGTTAATATCACTTCTATCACCCCTAATAAATAAGCGGTAACCACGACCAGGAGCTAAAACATGTGAAGTATTTGTTGGTACAGTCCAGCCTGTATTTAAATCACCGGTAGTTAAGGTTTCGTTGTACCAATAAATTCCGGGTGCATTGTTTTGTGTGGCGTCATAGCCATTAGTGTTAATTGTACCAATTGTATTTCCGGTTCCGGGTCCGGTAATAAATATTTCATTTCTCCAATCTTCAATTGTTGCATTACTAACCGGACTTGACACAAATCTCCACCTTCTGGCACTTTCCGGAATGTAGCGTTGTACCTTTACGTTACCTGTTATATAGTTACCTGTGCCTTGTGCTATTCGAGCTGTTTTGGTTGAATTTGATAACAATGTAATATTACCATTGGCATTTATGGTGCCAGATGTAGGTGTTATTACATCAGTAATAAGCATCATGTTACCAATTGTTGTTGTTGATGATGAGGTATTGTTGGTAAAGCTGTTTAATTTGTTGGTTACACCAGGTGTTGTTTGATCAAAACTTAACGTTCTTGACTGATTTCCGTTTATGATTAAGCTTGCATCTCCACCTGATTTTAGTCCTTGACTCGCAGTATTCACAACTTGGCCACCTAATGTTAAGGTTGTATTGTTAATATCTAATTTACCGGAAGTAAACGTTAATGTGCCATTTATTATCACGTTACCAGAGGTTGATTTTACACTTCCACCATTAACAATCAAATTATTGTATGTGCCGTTGGTTAAAGTTTGTTGACTTGTTCCAGAAAACTCCAGAGTTCCATTCCATGTTTTACCCGGTGGAATAGGAGTAGCACTAAGTGTTGTTGGAACTGCAGTTTTAATGTTACCGCTATTAGTGATTGACGAAATTGTTCCCATTAACAAATACAAGTTTGTTAAATCTAACGTAACCCCCGTTGCAATATTCAACGAGCCTGCAACATCAATGTTTCCATTTGCAGTTTTTGTTCCTGCTGTATTTAGGGTAAGATTATTGAATACACCAGATAAATTTTGTGTTGCTCCAGAAAACACCATAGTATTTCCTGTTACGGTATAACTATTTGTACCCGGTATATAGTTTCCTTGCACAGTAATTGTACCTGTTGCAAGTGTTCTTGAACCGGTTTGAGTCGATGTTAGATTGTTGTAGGTTGATATTGGGATAGATTGACTGCCTGTGCCATTAAACTCTACTGTGCTGCCAGTTACTGTGTTATTAGTAGCTGGTGTGTACACGCCTGATATTCTTATTACGCCAGAGTTTGACAATATTCTAAGTCCACCACCACCAGAACAATTAAGATTAGTGTAGTTACCACTAACGACAGTTTGAGTTGATGAACTGTTGTAAATAATTGAAAATGTCCAACTGATGTTTGAAGGTATAGGAGTTGAGCTTGTATTTGATGTGCTTAGAGAACCTGCACCATTTGTGGAAAGTATCGTTCCACTTAATAAATTTGTTAACATACTCATTAGTACACCTGATTCAATTGTTAAATTACCATTTACTGTAATTGCTCCATTTACAGTTTTAGTAGTACCACTACCTGTTAATTCAAGGTTGCTATATGTGCCTGTTATAATAACTTGGTCAGTAGGATTAACATATTTAATGGAGCAGTTCCAAGTTCTTCCATTAGAAAAAGCTCCTGAAGGTGCGCTAGTTTGAATAGTACCTGATCCTGTATTAGTCATACTTACACCCGTAAGAGTATAGGTTTGCATGTTTAGGGTAGTTCCGGCATCAACAAATAAATTATTAGAAACCACAAGGTTTGATGTGGCTGTTTTGGTTGAACCTCCGGCAATTACTAACCTGTTGTATCCGCCACTTATGCTAGGTATGTTTTGTGTGCTTAAACTATTAAAGCATACAGTGCTTCCCGTGTTAGTATATGCACCGGTGCTTGGCGAAAATGTTCCTTTGATAAATATTGTATCAGTTGAGCTTAAAACTCTGGCTACATTTGATGAAGCTAAATTATTGTAAATACCACTAACTATAGTTTGAGAACTAGCAGAGTTATATGTGATAGTAGTAAATGGCCAAATTATACCAGCAGGAATTGGAGTTGATGTTGTGTTAGCTGTACTTAAATTACCGGTACCAGCAGTTAAGCAACCCGGGTTAAGTGATAATAAAAAAGTACTCATAGCTAGGGTTGGTCCAGAATCAATATGGAGTAAATTGTCAACTGTAATATTAGCGTTTGCAGTTTTTGTGCCACTGCCCCTAATGCGCAAGGTTTTATAGCTACTTCCTTTCACTGTTTGATTTCCAGCTGCACCATATTCTACGATATTTCCAACGCTAGATAAGTTAAGGTTAGTAATTGTGTTGGTTACACCCATTAACAATAAGTACGATTGGTTTACAAATGTTCCAGTTCCTTGAAATGTGCCATTAATTCTAACAGAATCAGATGCAGTTAATGTAATTCCTGTCACAGTTACTCCTCCAGAGAAGGTAATCATTTTGTTGCCTGATAACTCTTGGTTATTATTTGCAAATGTATACGTACCCGCACCAGAAATAAAGGTTCCTTCATTTTTTATGCCACCCCTTATGGCAAATATTTCGGCTACATTTACTTGAAATGTGCCTGTATTGGCTATATGAACTAATCCAACTAATGTTACAGAGCCACTTGTGCTTCCCTCAATATATGTGCCTGCAATGAAGAAAACACCATTCATAGTCAAACTGGCTGTTCCACTATTGTTTAACGTGGCTCCAGTGTTAATAATTAAACTATCGTTACAGATTAATGAGCCTGATGGATTTTTAATTCCACCGTTTAAAATCAGTTTGTTATATCCTCCTACAATAGCAGCAACAGTTTGTGTACCACCACTGTTAAATTGCACGGTACTATTTGTTGATGTATACACACCTGTACCTGGTGTGAACACTCCGTTAATTATTATTGCACCGTTATTTGATAATGTTCTTGCTACGCTACTTGATGTTAAGTTATTATAAGTACCATTAACAATAGTTTGAGCACTAGCAGAGTTATATGTGATGGTATTAAATGGCCATATCATACCAGCAGGTATTGGAGTTGATGTTGTGTTAGCTGTACTTAAATTACCATTACCGGCAGTTAAGCAACTGGGGTTTAGTGATAATAAAAAAGTACTCATAGCTAGGGTTGGTCCAGAATCAATATGGAGTAAATTGTCAACTGTAATATTAGCGTTTGCAGTTTTTGTGCCACTGCCCCTAATGCGCAAGGTTTTATAGCTACTTCCTTTCACTGTTTGATTTCCAGCTGCACCATATTCTACGATATTTCCAACGCTAGATAAGTTAAGGTTAGTAATTGTGTTGGTTACACCCATTAACAATAAGTACGATTGGTTTACAAATGTTCCAGTTCCTTGAAATGTGCCATTAATTCTAACAGAATCATATGCTGTTAATGTAATTCCAGTAACAGTTACTCCTCCAGAGAAGGTAATCATTTTGTTACCTGATAATTCTTGGTTATTAGTTGCAAACGTATAAGTTCCATTGCCAGAAATGAAGGTTCCTTCATTTTTTATGCCACCCCTTATGGCAAATATTTCGGCTACATTAACTTGAAATGTACCTGTATTGGCTACATGAACTAATCCAACTAATGTTACAGAGCCACTTGTACTACCTTCAATGTAAGTACCGGCAATGTAGAAAACACCATTCATAATTAAGCTTGCTGTTCCACTATTGTTTAACGTAGCTCCTGCGTTAATAATCAAACTATCGTTACATGTAACCGAGCCGGATGGATTTTTTGTTCCACCACTTAAAATCAGCTTATTATATGTTCTGCTATTGATAACTTGAGTAACGTTTGAAAAATACTCAAAGGTGGAAGAACCCATGGTAAAAGTTCCACCTGTTGTTGTCCAGGTTCCTCCTAATCTAAATTTACCAAAACTTGAAAATTCGATTATATTTTCAGAAGTACTACCCAACATAGAGAGGTTCCCATTTAAGGTAACTATTCCGCTAGAAACACTAACCCTATTTATTCTACCTGAATTTAAATTAGGCATACTCAGTCCTGAGCACTCTAACTCACCCGAACCTACATTAAGTAGTTGTGTTACGTTAGCAGTAGGATTAGAAAATGCAATTCCTTTATTGATGGTAAGTTTAACAGCATTGTTAATGGTTAGAGCGCTGGCCGTTGAACCGGATTGAAAATAAACACTATCACATATTGCATTGCTGCTTAATGTAATGCTAGCTCCAGCTGCAATTAATACGATGTCTGTTGAGTTTGGCACCCCAGAAGGTGACCATCTCGCAGCGTCATGCCAAGAACCGGTACCGGTAAAAAGTTTAGTTTGAGCATTCGCTTGAAATATAAATAAGGATAAAAATGCAAATAATAGATTTGGGTAGGTTGTTATTCTAGTCATCTGTATGTTTGTATTTGAAACTTTACAGATCGAAATTCGACCTAAACCCTTGATTTTATTATGTAAATTGGATTAGTAAGTGTTTTGTGTATGTAAATGGTTCTTAGATGATGTAGGCAGTGTTCTTGAAATGTTAAAAAGTGTAAAAAACGGTATAAGCCAACAAAAATGGGTTTTAGTAGTTTGTATTTATATTTCGTTTGTTTGAATAAATTATCGTGGTTTTTAATTAAAACAAATAAAGTTAATAGAATACAT
>CAZRVA010000002.1:0-66929 GCA_964603255.1 uncultured Chitinophaga sp. | reverse complement strand
GATTATTTGTCTGTTATTTAGGTTTTTATGTGTTTTGCCTGTTTTCGCTAAATTTATTTATTTTAAAAAACATCTATTTATCCCCATATTGAACCGCCTATGCTATTTTTAGATGCACC
This sequence comes from uncultured Chitinophaga sp., assembly GCA_964603255.1. Classification (GTDB taxonomy): domain Bacteria; phylum Bacteroidota; class Bacteroidia; order UKL13-3; family UKL13-3; genus UBA6183. Next base: position 66,810 of record CAZRVA010000002.1, on the reverse strand, counting down.
GGTGATAGTTCTCAAACTATTTTCTGATTTACATATCCTCAAAACACCTAAAAATGCAAATATTAAAGCCTCTTTAAAGTTAATTAGATTTCTATCTGGTATAAGTAAAGCGTTATGGGTATGTTTATTAATTTCATCAATCATGTACTTATTAAATGTGCCTCCACCTGTTGTTAAAATACTTTTAAGGTTATTTGTTTTAACTACATTGATGATTTGAAATGCGATATGTTTATTTAATGTTGCTAATAAATCAATAGGTGATATTTGAAAATGTTTAACAAGTGGCCAAAAATTTTCTGTTACCCATTCTGCACCTAAAGATTTTGGTGCTTCTTTTTGATAATAAGATAAATTATTTAACTGCATCAGAAGTTGCTCATTTATTATTCCATCTGATGCAAATTTTCCTTCATTATCGTATGCAACTCCAAGTAAATTTGCAACAGGGTTCATAACAATATTACAAGGGCTTATATCAAAAGCAACTCGTTTACTGTTTCGCTTAAAACTAATATTACTAAATCCACCAAGGTTTAAGCATGCATCAAACTCATTAAAAAGTAATTCATCGCCAATGGGCACTAACGGTGCTCCTTGTCCTCCTAACGCAACATCAACCACCCTAAAATCGTTAATGGTGGTTATTCCTGTTTCGGCATAAATATTTGCGCCACTACCTATTTGTGCGGTAAAACCTTTTTCGGGTTGATGAAAAATAGTATGTCCGTGGCTGGCAATAAAATCAACTTCTATTTTATGTTTATTGATAAATGCTTTAGCTAACTGCCCGAGGTATTTACCATAAAATGCATCTGTTTTAGGGAATACAAATGCGGGCTGTTTGTGTAGTTCCTTTAATCTTATTAACCAAGTATTGTTATATGCAATAGTTTCAGCATGTTTTATGCTATAGTGCCACTTTTCTTCGTAATAACTAAACTCACAATAGGCAATATCTACACCATCAAGCGATGTGCCAGACATCATACCAATAACTTTGTAGGAATTTTTTTGGTACATTTAATAACAACTTAGTTGGTACTTTTAGACTCCTCCCATCTTATTGCTGTAACTTCAGATAGTGATGAGATTTTATTTACAATGTTCTCAATATCGGTATGCCTTCTATCGAGTGAGTGAATATTTGCTGTGATTTCTGATGAGCCTGTGGTTTGAATAGCAGTAATGTGTAAAGTTACCTCGTTTGCCACAGCATCAATCAAATTATGTTTAACCAACCCGACCGAACCTTCAATTACAGAGATGTTAATAATATAAGAATTACCAGATTCGGTAATTTGTTTAATCCTACTATCAATTTTTTCACCAATTGGCCTCAGCAAAATATTTCCAGCTACAACAAATGCAGTACCCACCAAACTCTCATACCAATAACCCAAACCGGCCAATGAGCCAATTGCTGCAGAACACCAAATGGTTGCTGCTGTATTAATACCTGTAACATTTATTCCGTTACGCATCATTACACCTGCGCCTAAAAACCCTATTCCTGTAACAATGTTAGCCGCAATACGACCTGCAGCTGATGTATCACCGGTAATTTTTTCTGATAGCAAAATGAACAACGCTGCTCCACCTGCAACCAACGCATTGGTTTTTACACCTGCAATTTTGTGTCGCCATTGCCTTTCAAGACCAATAACAGTTCCTAAAACAAACGCAATCAATAAACGGTGCTCAAACATGCCAATGCTTATATTGGGTAATTGCATAATAAATTATTAATCCTCTAATGTAATCATTTCAAGTAATTCATTCAACTCATCAAAATCTTTGATTCCTACTTGCTCTTCTGTACCACCCGACACATTAATTGCAAAGGGTTTAAATGAGTTAATGGTGTTGATTATTGTTTGCTTAGAAACATCAAGTCCCCAAATAATTTGATGTTTTTTACATAACTCAACCAGTTGTTCGCAATCATAATTTTCGGGTTTGCCTGATGCATATAAATGAAATGCATCACAATATTTTGCGTAAGCAGTAATCTCTTTTTCTAACTGCTCTTTGGTGTACTTATTTACATCAATTTTTTTAATAATTGCTTTGCCAATTTCCGGTAATTCATCGGGCAAAATATTGTTGTTTAGTTCAACAGCATCAACGTTTAGTAACTCGCTAATGTCTTTAATTTCTTCTAATGATTGATGACCAAACTCGGCAACAATGTTACTTCCTGTTATCCAATCAATCATTTCTTTTGCTTTAATTGGCGCGATGTAATCGGTACTTGCTGTGTCAAAACAAAAACCTATGTATTCAATACCAACAGCTGCCGCATAACGTGCATCGCTTAAGTTGGTTACATTGCTAAATTTTACTTTAGTTAAAAAACTCATGGTTGCGAATTTAAGGGTTTACTTTAAATCCTTTAGTGTTGATTGCGTAACTGACATTAATTATAATTGCTTATGCAAAAATCACCATTGAGTAAACAAACTACTTTTTTTAATGATGTGTATGATGTTGTGCGTTTAGTTCCTAAAGGAAGAGTGACAACCTATGGTGCGATTGCAAAGTATTTGGGAGCAGCTAAAAGTAGCAGAATGGTGGGTTATGCCATGAATGCAGCTCATGCTTTGCCCGATGTTCCGGCACAACGGGTTGTTAACCGTAATGGGTTGTTAACCGGGAAATTTCATTTTGCTACACCAACACGGATGCAAGAGTTGTTGTTGCAAGATGGCGTAAGAGTGGTTAATGATGAGGTAATAAATTTTGAGGAATTATTCTGGGACCCGTCTGTTGAATTGGATTTAGACTAACTCGCCCCCCAGCTTTCTCTATCTAAACTACGGTATTGTATGGCTTCTGCCAAGTGTTCAATTTGTATGTCTTCACTGCCATCCAAATCTGCAATGGTACGTGCTACTTTTAAAATTCTATCATAAGCGCGTGCTGATAACTGTAATCGGGTCATAGCTGTTTTTAATAGAGTTTGACCTGCAGCATTAATCTGACATACCTCTCTAACTTTGGTACTGCTCATCATGGCATTACTATGTATGCCTTCATTTTCGGTAAATCGCTGGGTTTGGATTTCACGGGCTTTCATGACACGCTCTCTTATACTTTCGCTTTTTTCTGCTTTGCGTGTATCTGTTAATTGTTCGAAATCTACCGGAGTAACTTCAATATGTATGTCAATTCTATCCAACAATGGTCCCGATACCTTACTTAAATATTTTTGAACCATTCCCGGTCCGCAAACACATTCTTTTTCCGGGTGATTAAAGTATCCACAAGGACAAGGATTCATCGATGCAATCAACATAAAACTTGATGGATACTCAATAGAAAATTTAGCACGAGAAATGGTAATTCTTCTTTCCTCTAATGGTTGACGCATCACTTCTAGCACCGTGCGTTTAAACTCGGGTAACTCATCCAAAAATAATACCCCATTGTGCGCCAAGCTTATTTCGCCCGGTTGCGGATTGTTACCTCCACCAACTAAAGCAATGTCAGAAATCGTATGGTGTGGACTTCTAAACGGACGCTGATACAATAATGATGTTTCTTTATTTAATCTTCCGGCAACAGAATGTATTTTAGTTGTTTCTAATGCTTCGTGTAAAGTAAGCGGTGGTAAAATACTTGGCAAACGTTTAGCCAGCATTGTTTTTCCTGCACCCGGAGGACCAATTAAAATAACGTTGTGTCCGCCTGCTGCTGCAATCTCTAATGCACGTTTAATATTTTCTTGTCCGCGAACATCCGAAAAATCGTTTTCGTTTTTATGGAGGTTGTTTTCAAACTCGGCACGTGTATCAATTTCAAATTGTTCAAGTGTGCCTTCGTTGTTAAAAAAATCTATTACCTCTTTTATGTTTTCGGCACCGTATACTTTTAAGTTATTTACAATGGCAGCTTCTCTAGCGTTTTCTTTGGGTAAAATAAATCCATCAAAACCTTCTTTTCGTGCTTGTATGGCAATAGGTAAAGCACCTTTAATGGGTTTTAAAGAACCATCTAATGCCAACTCACCCATAATGATGTACTTGTTTAAATTTTCGCCAAGCATTTGTTCTGATCCAGCTAAATAACCAAGTGCAATGGGCAAATCGTACGATGAACCTTCTTTTCTAATATCGGCAGGAGCCATATTAATAACCACACGTAAACGTGGCATTTTAAGGCCCATGTTTTTAACGGCAGTTTCTATTCTGTGGTGACCTTCCTTTACGGCATTATCGGGTAATCCTACCAAACTGTAACCAACACCTTGGTTTGATACATTCACTTCAATAGTAATGGTTACAGCATTTACGCCATGTACAGCGCTTCCGTATGTTTTAATGAGCATGGGGCTTAGGTTATATTTTATATACAAATCAAATATAAATAATAAAATTTCAATAGTTAGCTTTGTTGTTCATGGAAAATAAAAAACACACCAACAAACTTATACATGCTTCAAGTCCATATTTGCTTCAACACGCACACAATCCGGTTAACTGGTATGAGTGGGGCGAGGAGGCTTTTGAAATTGCAAGAAGAGAAAATAAACTCATATTGGTAAGCATTGGTTATTCGGCTTGCCATTGGTGCCATGTTATGGAACGTGAATGTTTTGAACAAGAAGATACAGCAGAAATCATGAACAAATATTTTGTATGCATTAAGGTAGATAGGGAAGAGCGCCCTGATGTTGATCAAATATATATGGATGCTGTGCAATTGCTTACAGGTAGGGGAGGATGGCCTCTAAATTGTTTTACTTTACCCGATGGCAGACCAATACACGGTGGTACCTATTTCCCAAAACAAGAGTGGGAACGTGTATTAAAATCCTTGGCCGATTTTTACGAAAACAAAACCGAAGAAGCCATGCAATATGCAACCGAGCTAACTAACGGCATTCGTAAGTTAAATGTGTTGGCGGGTGAGTCGGATTCTGCTTTGATTTCTAAACAAGAGATGAATCAAATCATCAATGATTGGAAACAAAATTTTGATTTACATTATGGTGGTTATTCTTGGGCTCCTAAATTTCCTATGCCCAATAACTGGGAATTGTTTTTACATCAATACCATTATACCAAAGATGTAACTTTAATGGAGGCTGTTGTTACTACATTAAACAAAATGGCTGAAGGTGGAATTTACGACCAAGTTGGTGGTGGCTTTGCCAGATACAGCACCGATAGTTATTGGAAAGTTCCTCATTTTGAAAAAATGCTGTATGATAATGCACAGTTGGTTAGTTTGTATGCGCAAGCTTATCAAGTAACGGGAAAACAACTGTATGCAAATACCATCAACAATACACTTGGTTTTATTACAAGGGAGTTGATGCATGAACGAGGATATTTTTATAGTGCCTTAGATGCCGACAGCGAAGGCGTAGAAGGCAAATTTTATACTTGGACATATAAAGAAATAGTAGATGTATTGGGTGATGATGCACCATTGTACAGCTTATATTTTAGTGTTGATGCTTACGGAAATTGGGAAGATGGTGTAAATATTTTATACAAAACCCGTAGTGATGAAGAGTTAGAAAAGTTAACCGGTAAATCAATAGTAGAAATTGAGCTGGTTGTAAATCGTTGTAACGATAAGTTATTAGCTGTTAGAGCAAATCGTATTAGGCCGGGATTGGATGATAAAATGATTACTTCCTGGAATGCATTAACCATAAAGGCATTTGCAGATGCTTACTTGGTTTTAGGCAATGAAAGTTATTTAGCCGTTGCTAAAACCGCGGCCAATTTTATAATGAATACAATGTGGCAAGATGATAAGCTATTAAGGATTCATAAAAACGGAGTAACATCTATTTCAGGATTTGCAGAAGATTATGCAACTACTTGTGAAGGTTTTATAAGGTTATATGAGGCTTGTAGTGATGATACTTATTTGCACTTTGCCAAGAAAATTTTGGATTCAGCTATTGCCAAGTTTTACAATCAGGAGTCAGGTATGTTTTATTTTAAATCGCATGATGATAAGCAGCTTGTTGCACGAAAAATTGATACCAATGATGATGTGATTTCTTCATCAAATTCTATTTTGGCAAAGTGTTTAGTGCAATTGGGATATCTGTTTGATGAAGACAAGTACCATCAAATTTGCGATAGAATGTTGCTTCAAATTCAACCTAAATTAAAGAAACACCCAATGGGTTATAGCAATTGGTTTCAAGTAATATTGTTTAAATGGTATGGTTTTAATCAATTGGTTTGTGCCGGTAAAAACGCTAATTATTTCAGGTTTGATTTACACAAACAATATCTACCTAATAAGCTTGCATTAGTGGTCAGCCAGCAATCTGCTATTCCTCTATTGGCAGATAAACAAGTAACAGATACCATCAAGTTTTACCGTTGTATTGATAAATCTTGCGGGTTACCAGCCGAGAGCATTCCAGTATTTTGGCAACAGATTAGTCAGTAATCATAAAAAAAACGCGTTAGTTAACTAACGCGTTTTTAAATTTATTAAGTTTTAATCCTGCAATCATTAATCCAGCCGCAATTAAAAAAGGAATTGCAGTGTCTACCGGAATATCCGGCTCATCTGGTGGTGGTGGTGCAGTTTCTGTTTTCTTATCGTCACCTGGGTTAATCTCACCAACGCCTTTGCTTGGATCGTTTGTGGTAGTTGCACCTTTAGCATCATCAGCTAGGCGATCTACACCATCAACTATACCGACTTCTTTGGTGTCAAATGGGTCAAAGTTTCTTGGTTTTACAGGTGTTGGAACATCATTGTTGTTACCTCCAAACCACGAGTTTCCTTTTGAGCCAATTCCACCCATGTTTAAGCCACCAACACCGTAGTAACTTTCAGACGAAGAATAGTTCTTTCTGCGATAGCCACCATTGTACAAATCTTCTTCCTCGTAACTTTTTTTATAAAAGCGCTCTTGGCGCTTGCGATATTCGTCTTCTGAGTATCTTTGGTAGTAGTTGTTATTATAACTGTTGTATTCATACTCACCATCATAGTCGTCTTCGTTGTATCCGTAATCATCAGCGTATTGAGCGATGGATACGTTACTAAATATGGACAGGATGATAAATATTAAAAGTTTAATTGTTCGTTTCATCTTTATTATACTGGTATATTCCGTTTAATGGTTATTCCTATTTTAGTTTAAGTGGGCAATTAACAATTATCTTGAAATTTGCATGTAAACTGATTGTTATGATTTTACTTAGTGTTTAATAAATTTAACTTTTTGCTCACTTAAACCTGTATTCACTTGAATGGTGTAAACACCGGGTAATAGTGCTGATATATCAATTACTTCGGCTGTTTTGGTGTTTAAAACAGCTTTTCCGTTAATATCAAAAATAACTGCCGATTCAAAGGTGTTATTTTCTTCAAGTTTTATACTGATATTATTTTGTGCCGGATTAGGATAAACTTCAACCATCACATTTTGTAACGCATCGTTTGATATGCTAATGATGTTAGAGTAACTGTTAACACCTTTATTTTCGTTAATTTTTAATCGGTAGTAGTTTACACTACTTGATCCTAGGTTTTCATCAACAAAACTATAATTGGTGTTAGCTGAGGAGTTAGTAGCTTTTACCAAGCCAATAGATTCAAAGTTTTTACCATCACTGCTTCTTTCAACTTCGTAATTAATCAGGTTTTTCTCTCCAACCGAAGTCCACTTTAATAAGTTTGATTTACCTAATTTATTACCGGTAAACGTTGCTAATTTTACCGGAAGCGGGTTAAACTGATCGGTTATTATTAATTTAAAACGGTTACCGTAAGTTGCGCTGTTAGCATTATTGATGGTAAATGTGTAGCTATTGGTTGTTTTAACATCTATGATGTTGTTGTTAAAACCATCTACTAAAAATACGTTTTTGTTTGCAGGTAAAATGGCTTTGTCTTCAAAGGTTAACCAAAAATTTCCGCTACTGGTTGAAGTTGTGGAAACCACAAAAGTATCTGTACTGTTTGTAGTTGGCGTGGGTACGGTATTAATTTGAACTGTTCTGTCATTAGGGGTTTTGTAACCAATGTTGATTTTAGGATTTAACATTTTTAAACCATCTTCCTTAAAAACATAGTTCTTACTTGCACCAGTTGAAAAGTCTAATTTTATAACATCATGTCTAACACTATCCGAAAACATTTTAATTGCAAATGGATTGAGTGATGTTTTAAAGTATGGGGTAAATAAGCTTGCCACTTTATCATTTTCTTCGAAGGTAACTGATTGTGAAGCCGCTGTTGTTTGAACAAAAAACCCTTGATGTGCCCCAATAACTTGATTTTGCGTTGCCAAATAAGAATCGGTGTTAGGTACCCAAACTGAAATAAAATTATCTACGAATGCCCCTTTTGTAATTGTGTTATCCCATAACATTTGGCTCGGATAAGGATTTGATAAGAAATTCCACCCATCGTTTGTAGGGGATGCAGTGTTCGTGTAGCTCAAATTTACAGAAACATCACCTTTATTAATAGGCCCTGTAACATCTATTGTTGTGGCATTGGGAATGGTTGAAGGATTTGTAATTGATGCGACTTGCGTTCTATCGCCTCTGTAGAATACTAACATGCCCTCACCGGGAACAAAACTGTGTGAAGTGCTTGTTATTGATTTCCAACCCCTGCCTCCAGTTGTATTTTCTTGGTAATACATAACAGAAGAGTTTGTACCATTTGCATCAAAACCATTAGATGTGCCGCCCGGACCTGTTACATAAATGTCATCTACAAGTTGTGATACCGTAAAATTATTGGTTGGAGGACCCATTGTTCTCCAGTTTCTCCAAACAATATCAGTTCCTTGCATATAACGTTGTGCTGTCACATTACCTGTTAAATCAGAAACACTACTGGTTATTGAACCAATTCTAGCTGTTCCGGTAAAAGTTGACAAAAGCGTAAGATTACCTCCTGTTGCTAAATTACCTGCAGTTAAATTCACGCTTCCGTTATTATCTGATATATTAAGCGCGTTTCCTAATGTTACTGTTGCACCAGAGCGATTAATTGTGAGGTTATTTAAAACGTTAGTAGTACCGGGTGTGGTTTGATCAAATTCAATTGTACCAATTGTACCTGTGCCATCGATGGTTAAATTGGATGAATGACCGCCTTTTATAATTGGAGTTCCTGAAATTGGACCTGAAATAGTAAGTGTATTAGAACCAATATCAAGTTTTGAGGAACTATTCACAAAAACAGTTGTACCTGTTAAAGAAACATTTCCACCAAGAACAAACGTTCCGAGAATATTTGCATCTGTATAGGTACCTGGCGTTAAATTTCCATAAGCCGTTACGCTAAAATCATCAACCGCTAAGCCATGATCATCTGTTCCAGCTTGTTGATCTCTCCACCTAATGAATACTGTACCCGATGTTGCTATATTTACCGCAATATTTGCCGAAAGTGTAGTTTTATTACCAGTTAAATTACCATCTAATGCACCAACTGTTCCCGTTGTTATCGGAGCAGCAAAGTTTAATGATGAAACTTCTACCCAATTACCAGTACCAAGACTTGTTGCATCAGTGCTATATTCAAAAATTAACTTGTCTGTTGTTAATCCACTCTGACCTAACCTCCATTGTTCACCCGTATATTGAACTGTTATACTTGAAATTGCTTGACCTGTATTATTTTGGAATTTTGCTCCAAAAATCATAGGCTGTAATGAACTACCTGTTATAGAGCCAATCGCCCTATCTGTGTTCGTACCTGTGCCGAAACTGTATATGCCGCTTGTTGACGAGCTGCCATCTGATGGGTCAACAGTGTTGTCTATTAAATTAGCTTCAATCATTTCCCAATTCGTCAGAATACTACCGCTTGAGGAATTTAAATAACCTGTAAAGTTTTCAGTTACAGCAGAGTTCAAGGCTGTAATACTAATCTGGGCGAAAGATTTTCCCGAACTGAATAAAGCAAAGGATAGAATTAGGAGCGTTTTCGTGGTAGTAAATAGTTTTAACATAGCTTAGCGATTAGTTAAAGCAAATGTATTAAAATAGTTAATCTGTGTATAATGATTTTGCCACAATAATACCTAAGGCTATTTTTGTAAAACAAAGTACCAAATATAAAAACGAATAGATGTTGATTTCTTGATATCACTATATGCAATTGCAGATTAAATGCTATAAACTGTCGTTCAAACTACATTTTTTGCAGAAAAAATGATACTTTAAATGCTAAGCATAGTACTTTTTTAATCTCAAATTAAGCCTTATAGCAAAAGTTAAACATTAAATAAACGCTTTATCGATTAGACATTTTGCTGAATTTAGTTTTTAAATACCGACCATTCATTTCTACCTGCAAAATATAATTTCCATCCTCTAACCCGCTTATATCAATCACATCTGTTTTTGCAGCATTTAAAACTAATTTGCCATAAAAGTCAAAGATGCTAAAATCATCGATTGTTTCTCCATCAGCCGATTTTATGTTCAGTATATTATTTGCAGGATTCGGATAAACCTCAATTACTTGCTTCTGATTGTTAATTTCGTTTTTGCTCAACACAATTGTGTTTGAGTATTCGTTGTAGTTGCTGTAAATTAATTTTAGTCGGTAAAAGTTTTTATTACAGTATGCTTGATTATCAGAGAAGTTGTAATGTGTTGTTGTATTTCGGTTATTTGCTTTTATAAGTCCAATGGACTCAAAATTCAAGTCATCCGTAGCTTTTTGTAATTCAAACGCTATCAGATTTTTCTCTGATGCAGTGGTCCAACTTAGCCTATTATACTCACCTTGGTTTACACCACTAAAGTGGGTTAATTTAATAGGCAATGGGTTTTGTTGGTCGGTAATAATCAATAAAAAGCGTTTGCCAAAACTACTGCTTTGGGTGTTATTAATGGCAAAGGTATAGTTAGGTGTTACTCTCATATTGGTTATACTATTGTTCATTTTATCGATTAATAATACGGCTCGGTTTATTGGTAGACTCTGAAGATTCTCGAAACTTAAACTGTATGTTGTGTTGGTTGTTGAGGTTACTTTAAGCTCAAATGTATCTGTTCCTGTAACGCCCAAAGGTGGCACATAACTATTTTGCACATCAACACTATTTGGTGTAACTAAACTTAAATTATATACTGTGTTTGATAGCTTAACTGCATCTTCCGTAAATAAATAGTTTTTATTGGCACCGTTCAAAAAGAAGATTTTAGCTATATCATTTTGCACACTATCCAAGTTCATTTTAATGGTTAATGGGTTGGTTGCTGTTTTAAAATACGCGGTGCCATTTACTCCAGTTTTGTTTGTTTCATTAAAAGTAACTGATTGGCCACTCGCATTTACCTGAACAAAAAAACCTTGTCCAATGGCAATAATACCGGTATTGGCACTCATGTAATTTTTTGAGTTTGGATTGATTAAGTAATAGTGGCTGTTTACTCCACTTGTTTTTGTTACTAAATCCCAATCTATTTGACTTGGGTATGGATTACCAATTAAATTCCAACCTTGATTTGTTGACACACCTACTGTGTTGTCATAATCTAAGTTAACATTATAACTCCCTGAATTAATAGTGCCATTGAAGTCTAATGCAAAGCTATTAGGTGCAACATTGGTATTGGTTATAGATGATGTTTGTGTTCTATCACCTCTAAAAAACACAATTGCACCTTTACCTGTGGCCCAAGTGTTGTTGGGAGAGCTGATGTTTTTCCAACCTCTGTTTGCACCTTCTTCATAAGTCATAACAGAAGAAGTATTACCCGCTACATCAAAACCATTTGTTGCCCCACCCGGGCCGGTTATAAAAATATCATCAATTAACTGTGCGTATGTTGCGTTGGCAACGGGCGAACTCATGTAGCGCCAACCTCTATAACCAACGCCACCATTTATATACCGTTGTATTTCCACATTTCCGCTAACGGTGGCACCCGGAGGCAATGTTGCAATACGTGCTGTGGTATCTGCTGCTGTTGATGTTAATACCAAATAACCATTTGTATTTAGTGTACCTGCGGTAACTGTTATGGTGCCGTTTTGTGCTAATTGTAGTTTGTTACCCAATGCAACAGTTGCACCACTTCTATTAATTGTTAAATCTTTTAGTTTGTTGGTTGTACCATCAGTGGTTTGATCGAAATATAAGGTTGAAGACACCGAACCACCTAATATAATTGTTCCTTCATTGGTTTTTATTGTTCCGGTTGTTCTGGTAATATTACCATTCACAGTAAGTGTATTCGATCCAATATTTAATATGTTGTCTTTTAAATCTAATGTTCCGGTAACGGCCCAGTTTGAGGGTATTTCGGGGTTGGTTCTATTTGCAAGAATATAAGCTGCGCCATCCATGCTAAAACTTGTTGGTGCTGTTCCGGTTCCATCGGTATTCATTCCCCAAGTACTTAAATCATTTATATTACCAACAGTTTTCGAATAAAAAACAGGGTCAGTAATATAACCACTTAATTTTAAATCATCAATTCTCCAGTTGGTTGTATTAGTTCCTGGTGAGCCTGTTCCGTTGTAACCATAAATTCTAAAGGTTACGCTTTGGCCTAAATCAACCAAAACATTAATAGCAGTGCTGTTTGATGTTAAAGCCCAATTGCCATTATTTAATAATGTTCCTGTAAAAATATCTGTTGTGTAATTATCAATAGAACTTCTTAAAGTGTAAGCTAGTGGGCCGGTTCCGGTGCTTCTATTTCCAAAAGAAATATTGGTTAATTCAACCTTATAGCCTTGGTTAGGTGTTATGGTAAATTCAAAATAGGCACTGCCATTTGCATGGGTGTCTAAACTACCTGCTCTGGCAGCTGCACCTGCATTGCCAAAGCCACTTGCACCTGCATAGCCTGACGATGCAGATGTACTATCGATATTTGGGTTTGTTGTTCCGTTGTTATTTCCTCTACTTATTGCTGAAACACTTATTTTGGGATTGTTAGTATCTGTATTAACTGTTGTAAACTTCCATTCGGCAAATTGTAATGGTGCCAGCAGTACATCAATAGTGTTCGAGACAGCTGATGTAAGCGTGCCAGACGCGGCTGTTAGTTGTATGGCACTGCCAACTTTAGTATGTACAATGTTATTAAATGTAGCAAGTCCGCTTGTTGGTGTTGCGGTTTGGGGTGATGTGTTTAGTATGCCGGTTGATGTTAAAGAAATGGTTGTGTTGTAATCTATATCCCTGTTGCCATTTGCATCCACTGCTTCTAAAGTAACAGCCGGATTTATAGCCGACCAAATATTTACATTTGTTGGTTGCTGCACAAAATCAAGTTTGGTAGCTACAACTGCAATAATGTTATCAGCGGTACTCGAGTTTATTGCAGCAAAAGAAGCCACACCCGAACTGGTTCCATCAGTGGATGTAGCGATGTTTGCATTGGTTAAATTAAATACAAAATCTTTACCATCATCGGTTGTTCCTAATGTGTTTTTTAATGATAATCGTACTGTTAATGTTTTGCTTTGCCCATCGGGAATTATTAAAGATAAACCCGAAAAAGTAATGTTGTTTGTTGGGTTGCCCACGGTGCCTGTTGCCAATAAAGTATTGCCATCAAAAAGCGCAACGGTTTTTATTGATGTATTCCATGTAGATACCGAGTTACCTGCATTTTGTGTAAGTGTTATTGATGAAATTTTAGTTGGTAAATTGTCTGCATCATTTAAACTGCTTCCTCCATCGCGTATGGTAAATTGCCAAACCTGTGCTCCGGTTGTTGATGTTAAAGGTGCTTCATCATTTATTAAAGAAGAAATGGTAGCAGGTTCAGAACCAACCACCGCAACCGCATCACTACTTCCTGATGGTGTGGTAACGTTTACCGTTGGTATGCTGCCGCTTGTAAAATAATTTCTGGTTGATGTGTTTGTTCCATCCCAATTAAATGGAACAAGCAGATAATGCACAGTTAAATCAGCACTAACATTTGTTCCGGTTGATGTGGTTATTGTGTTGTTTGTAACAATGGTATTTACCGTTGCACCGTTTTCGCCAATTGTACTACCAACATTGTATGCATTTCCATCTACAGGATAATCACCGATAACAAAAGCCGATGCCTTTTTTAACAATAAATAACCTGATGCAGGTAAAGTGTTTGCCGCAGAAAAGCTTAAATTAATGTTTGTGGCCGTTGTTGCTTGTGCGGTAAAACTTGCTGCATGTTGTGTAGGCTCGGTTGATAAAGTATATTGTGAAGTAATGCTTGATGCTGCGCTGTAGTTTGATGTTAATCCGTTTCCATTATACTCATAAACATCAAAACTGTATGATGTTGCTGCATTTAATCCGGTTATGGTTGTGGTATTTGTATTACCATTATACACCACAACTCTTCCGGTTGCGGTGGTTGGGTTTGTTGCATCTGCAAAACTGTTGCTGTTTACTGTATAGTTTGTTCCATTGGTTGGAGTAGTTGCCGATGTGCCCGAGGTTCTGGCTACAACTATTCTGTTCGAACCATTACCATTTGTCCAATTAAGTGTTATGGAGTTTGATGTTTTGGCACCAACAGATACTGCCGATGCTGCCGTTGAAGGCGCTGTTACCAATGAACTTCTACTACCTGTAAGAGGCGAAGTAGTTAAATAATTTATTGATGATGAACTTCCGTTAAATTCGTAAACAGCTACATGGTAAGTTGTGTTGGCCGATAAACCAGTTACATTTACGGAGTTTGCCGTACCGTTAAATACCACATAATTTCCGGTACCAATTTGCGTACCCGATGCAAATGTTGTATTTGCTGTGTATGCAGTTGCGTCTGTTGGAGTAGCATCAACAGCGCCATTTGCTTTAATTAGCACTATTCTGTTCGATCCATTTCCGTTTGTCCAACCAAGTGTAAACCCGCTTGCCGTAACATTTGTAAACGCAAGTGAGTTGGGTTGAGTTGTTGGTTCTGATGCAAGTGTGGTTAACGAACCCGTTAGCGCATTGCTTAAGTTATAACAATTATCAATGCTGTTGTATTCGTATGCTGCAAAATGATAAGTTGTGTTTGCTGTTAAATTGGTTAAGCTAATGTTTCCGGTTGGGTTAGATGCTCCTGCTGCTGTTCCGTTATACACTACAAATCCACTGCCAATGGCATCACCATTACCAAAAGAAGTATTTGCATTGTATGTTGTGCCATTGGTTGGTGCAGTAACAACAGCACTTCCTGCACGACCAATTACCAATACACCACCTGTGCCATTTCCTCTTGTAAAGTTAATGTTGGCTGTATTTGTTGTGATGTTATTTGAGGTGAATGTTGTTGGTTGTGTTGAAGGAGTTGTGCAAGTGTTTCCTGTTGAAGAAATTGATATATCATCTAATTGCCATTTAGGCCTGTTGCCAGAACCTCCTGCTTGGCTGTTATTCCAAACAAAGAATCTAATTATAACTTGATTTTGATTGTTTAAAGCAGATGGTAATGGAATGTTCAGAATTCCTGATTCGGTGTTAGAATTATTAAGTATTCTTGGAATAGTGTATCCAGTCATGTCAACAAAACTATTTCCTCCATCGGTGCTGTATTGAATTTTCAGGTCTGAACTTCTAGGGTTTGCATCAGCAGTGTTAGCTACTTTTGACCAATTTAAGCTTAAATCACCAACTATTCTATTAGAAAAGTTCAATAGCAAATCAGTAGCTGCCGAGTTGGTTCCTGTTGCTAGTATGATTAAAGATTGTGTGCCTTTTTGTACACCGCCTGCAGTACCCGTGCTAAAGACTGTTGTATTGTTAATTGTAGAACCAGTTGCTGAAGAAGCTACTTTCCAGTTGTTTGCTCCAATTCCCGATGCGTAGTTATTTGTCCAGTTTGCGATGTCAGCAAAGTTTTGAGAATAATTACCTGAAGACATATTGTAATATGTCTGCCCCCAACTTTTCGGTCCTGCAAAAGTTGCCACTATCAAAAAAATCCATGAAAGTGCTCTAGACATAATGTACATCCTTCTCATATCGTGGTTTATTTTTCTTAGCATTTGGTTATACATGTTTAAACTGTTAATATGCTTGAAATCAATTATTTTATTTGTAGGGTTGATGTAAATAGCAATTTACTTTTTTTAAGTTTAAGTTGCTATGTATTTATTTATAAAGCATATTTAACTGTATAAACACGTTGGCCTTTTAATCTTGTTTTAAACTATTTTGGTAAATTACATTTAGCTCTCAACTCACAAATGTATTGGCTAATGATACTAATAGTCGTTACTAAACGGTTAAGTTTCGGTTAGCTAATTTGTTTTGCTGTTTAACCTATAATACTTGTAAAATGTTTTGATGTTTGTGTTTGACAGGAGTTTAGGTTCTTGTTATACTCTAACAAAATCCGTTTGTAACTGAATTACGAAATTTTGGGCATAAAAAATCCCCAAACTGAAACTTCAATTTGGGGATTTTTATAGGTAGTTATGTTTTACATTAATCTACATTATCATGCAAAAAACTGTTGTTGGTTCTGATTCCATTGTTGGTACCATCATCAAATAAACTTAAACGAGATACTGCGTTTTCTGACGAATGTGGTACTTCATTTAGTTTCTTTTGTCTGCGCACGTAGGCAGGCTCTTTTTCTAAATCCCTTAAACCTACAGGTGTGTTAATTTGTAAGTTTAATTCTTTTATTTTCTTTAAACGAGCAATGCTTTGTTTAATACGTTCTTCTTGTTCTGTGTTGGTTGATGAAGTTTCTTCTTTCATTTCGAAGTCAAATTCTTCTTCAAAATCATTAGTAACATTTTCTTCAACCTCATTTACAAAAGTGTTGTTGTAGTTTGCCGGAGGTGTTTCAATCAACTCATCGTTTAACTCAGGTAATTCAATTTCATTTAAAACCGGTTCAATGGTTTTGATGAATGGTTCTTGAATGATTTCTGCTTTTGGTGCTTCAACTTCCATCTCAGCAATTGGGGTTTGAACTTCTTCAACTTTATTTTCAATTACCGGAGCTTCAATATCCTCCTCGAGCTTCAATTCAAATCGAACAATTTCTTCTTCAATAACCGGAACTTCGTTAACAGGATTAACAACTGCAACTGGTTCTGGAGTAACCTCAACAATTGGCTCCGGAGTAATCTCAGCTTTAGGTTCAATAGGTTTAACTATATCGGCTAAAGGGTTTGCAACAATCATTTGTGGCTTAGCTGGCGCTTCGTACAACACATGTTTGGTTGGCTCTTTAATTACATTGTTGGCAGCATATGTAATTTTATTTTCCCTACTTTCAAATCCGGTACAAATAATGGTTACAGCTAATTTATCACCTAAGGTTTCATCAATTGAAGTACCAAAAATAACATCTGCGTTTTGCCCTGCTTGATCTTGAACAAAATTTGATATCATATCAATTTCATCCATCAATACTTCGTTTGAACCAAATGATATATTTAGCAAAATATTTTTAGCTCCATGAATTTGATTATCGTTTAACAATGGTGAAGCCAATGCTCCTTTAACAGCATCCATAGCCCTGTTTTCACCCTCAGCACTTGCACTACCCATTAATGCTACACCACTGTTGCGCATTACTGTTTTAACGTCTTCAAAATCCACGTTAATGTAACCAGGGTAAGTAATAATTTCGGCAATACCTTTTGCTGCAATGGTTAAAATATCGTTGGCATGACTAAAAGCTGTACGAATTGGCAAATTGCCGTACATGTCTTTTATCTTATCGTTGTTAATAATAAGCAAACAGTCAACACTACGTTTTAATTGCTCAATGCCTTCTTCGGCATGACTTTTACGCTTTTTACCTTCAAAGTTAAATGGTGTGGTTACTATACCTACCGTTAAAATATCAAGTTCGCGTGCAGCTTTTGCAATTACCGGAGCGGCACCAGTACCAGTACCACCGCCCATACCCGCAGTAACAAAAAGCATTTTGGTATTCACACCTAATACTTCAATAATATCTTCAATGGCTTCCATGGCACTGTTATGTCCTTTCTCAGGATCAGCACCAGCACCAAGACCTGCTGTTAAGCTTGCGCCAAGTTGAATTTTATTTGGAATCGGGCTAGCTTCAAG
The DNA here is from genome assembly GCA_964603255.1 of uncultured Chitinophaga sp. Lineage (GTDB taxonomy): Bacteria > Bacteroidota > Bacteroidia > UKL13-3 > UKL13-3 > UBA6183. Next base: position 48,809 of record CAZRVA010000002.1, on the reverse strand, counting down.
CGCTTGTAAATCGGTATTACAAATAACAAAATCAACCCCTTTAATGCCTTGGTTAAACATGTGGTTAACGGCATTTCCGCCTCCTCCGCCTACACCAAGCACTTTTATAATGCTCGATTTATCTTTTGGAAGATCAAATTTTAAAGCGTTCATATCGGTTTATTTTTACTGGGTTTTAAATTTAAAAATCTTTCATATCGTCTTCATCGTTCAACCACTGCTTACCTTTATCAAGCCACTTGCTTAAAAAACCTCCTGTTTTTTGTGGTTTGGCATTGTTGGTATTTTGTGTTTCTTCTGTTAACGATTCTATTTCTACCTCGTATCCTTCGTTTAAGCCTTTAAGCACTAAACCAACAGCAGTTGCGTACATCGGGCTTTTAATTTCATCTACAATTGATTTTGCAATGTGCTCGTTTGGATAACCAACGCGAGTGTCAAGTCCTGTAACGTATTCAACTAATTTACTGATGTCTTTTAGTTGTGAGCCACCACCTGTAATTACAATACCCGCATTAAGTTTACGCTCGTAACCTGAGCTTTTAATCTGGTATAAAACAGATTCAAATATTTCTTCAACACGAGCTTGGATAACCATTGCCAAGTTTTTAATAGAAACTTCTTTTGGAGGGCGGCCATGGAAACCTGGTATACAAACAATTTCGTTCTCTTTATTTTCTTCAGCAACAGCCGAACCAAATTTAACTTTTAATAACTCGGCCTGATTGCGCAATACTTGGCAGCCTTCTACTACATCTTCGGTAATAATGTTGCCACCAAAAGGAATAACTGCGGTATGTCTGATGATACCTTTTTTGAAAATAGCTACATCTGTTGTTCCGCCACCAATATCAACCAGACAAACACCTGCTTCCATTTCCTCCGGAGTAAGTACCGCTTCTGCCGATGATAGTGGTTCAAGTATTAAATCAGCTACATCTAAGCCTGCACGATGCACGCTTTTGTTAATGTTTTTAATTGCTTCAACATGGCCTGTAATGATGTGGAAGTTTGCTGATAAACGCACACCTGCCATACCAACCGGATCAAACACATCGGTAAAATCATCAACTTGGTATTCTTGTGGTAATACATGAATAATTTTATCGCCCGGAGGTAAAGCTAACTTTTCTGTTTCCTTAATAAAATTAACTACCTCTTCTAACGAAATTTCATCCTCGGGGTTATTACGGCTTATGCTATTGCGGTGTTGTTTACTTTTTATATGTTGACCAGCAATACCAACGTGTACTGAGTTAATTTCAATACGCACGTTACTATCGGCCATACTCGCTTTTGCTTTGTCAATTGCTTCACGAATGGCTTTAACTGTTTTGTCGATATTGCGCACTTCACCTCTGATTACACCAAGTGAATCAGCTTTTCCCATGCCCAATACTTCTACCTTACCAAACTCGTTTTTGGCTCCAATAATGGCACACACTTTTGTGGTTCCAATGTCTAATCCTACTATTACTTTACTTATTTGCGCCATGGCAGCTATGGGTTATTTTTCTTTTTACAAACAATTTGATTCTTATACTTTACCGTAATGCTACTGTACGTTTCCCAGCCTACTCGATTCATGGCTTCTTTGTAAAAGAGCATCAATCGGTTAAACTTATCTTCAGTATCTGTAGCATCGCCAAAATGTATTGTTTGATTGCCTATATTCGGAATAAGCGTAAACTCACTTTCGGCTGTAACAAATATCTGTTCTATCTGCGCGTTCCAAAAAGTATCTTTATCAACATATGTGGCTATCTTATGCAATTGGCGTAAAGTCTCAGTTTTTGCTGTGTCTCTGCCTTCACCATGTTCAAATATAAACCCATTGGCCACGGGTACATGTGCTGTGTAATCAGGCGATAAGGGCATTTTTAAACCATCTTCATCAAGGTAAAAACCTTCACCAAAAGCATTCAATACACGTAAAATGGGTCTGCGTTGTTGTATGTGGATATTTAACCTACCGTTCATATCTGTATACACTTGTGCAGTTTTTACCATCGGATTGTTGCGAAGTTTATTTTCTAACCAAGGTATTCCAATGCTGTTAATAGGTATACCTATTATCTTATTTTCATTACCATCTTTTCGTATGGTTTTTAGCACCATTTCCCGATCAACAAAATAGGCTGCTTCGGTTGGTTCGATATGTACATTTATTTCTGTACAAGTTGTTGCTTTTTCTTGTTTGTTGATAAACGCAAGACTCACAAAAAGTCCGGCCACTAACACCAACCAAAGTGTTACATAGCCAATCTTCTTAGCCTTGTTTAAAAATTTATGTTTATCAAATGCCATTAACGTACTTAGTTAATTGTTTTTAAATAGTTTTTTATTGGTTCTATCAACGTATCAATATCACCTGCACCAAGTGTTAAAATCACTTCAATGTTTTTGGTTTTGATTATAGATAATAACTCCTCTTTTTTACAAAGTATTTTATTGTTCACCGTAATTTTATCAAAAATTATTTTTGATGTAACTCCTTCAATTGGCAATTCTCTTGCCGGGTAGATATCCAATAAAATTACTTCATCAGCTAAAGAAAGACTTTCTGCAAATCCATCTACAAAATCGCGTGTGCGGCTGTATAAATGTGGTTGAAAAATAGCCAATACATTTTTACCTGCATACATTTTTTTTACCGATCCAATAATGGCTTCTAACTCTGTTGGGTGATGTGCATAGTCATCAATATAAACTAAATTAGGTTGTTTGATGATGTATTCAAACCTGCGTTTTACACCTTTAAATGATGCTAAAGCAAGTTTCAATTCTTCTGCACTTACACCTGCATGTAAAGCTGCTGCTGAGGCTGCAACTGTATTTTCTACATTATGTAATCCTGGTATCCCTAAATGTAATTTTTCAAGTTTTACATCACCAGCATGTAAATCAAAATAATACGTATCGCCAACTATGTTAATGTTGTTTGCATACACATCGGCTTGTTGTTTTATGCTGTATGATTTTACCCTACCCGATTGATCTTTGGCTACTAAATCGTTGTATAAATCAAGTTCTTTTTTTATAAATAAAACATCACGCACTTGTGAGGCATAATCAGCAAACGATTTTTTTAGTGCATCGTGTTCACCATAAATATCCAAATGATCGGCATCTGTTGAAGTAATTACTCCAATACTAGGATGTAAGGTTAAAAACGAACGGTCAAATTCATCAGCCTCAACCACCATTAATTGGTTTTGGGTTGATGTAACATTTTCTGTTGGGTGATGTAATAATAAATTGCTGTTGTAGTTGGTAGATATGCCACCTAAAAATGCTGCACAATCAACTTTACTTTGTTTTAAAACATGAGCGAGTAGGGTAGAAGTGGTGGTTTTTCCATGAGTTCCGGCAATCCCGGCTGTTTTGTAAGCATCAGTAATTACACCCAAAACCTGCGAGCGTTTTAATATGGTAAACTCATTTTGTAGGAACCAATTGAACTCTTCATGATTTTTTGGGATGGCAGGAGTAAGTACCACCAACAAGTTATTTTTATTAAAACCATAGTTGGCAAGTTCACTTCCTAAATCGTTATAATGAACTTTAATGCCTTCGTTAACCAATGCTTTTGTTAACTCGGTTTCTGTTTTATCATAGCCCATAACAGGAATATTTAGGGTATTAAAATACCTTGCAATAGCACTCATGCCAATGCCGCCAATGCCTAAAAAATAAACCTGTTTTATGTCTTTAAAATTCATCTTTAAATTTTTAACGTTCTTCAATTACACGCAAAACTTCTGTCACAATTCTATCCGCTGCATCAGGCATAGAAAAAGAAGTAATGTTGTTTTTAAGTTGAACTTGTTTGGCTTCGTTTTTAACTAACAACATGCACTCATCAACAAGTATTTGTTTGGCGTCATTATCTTTAACTAATATAGCAGCTTCTCGCTCTACCAATGCCATTGCATTTTTTGTTTGATGATCTTCTGCAACGTTTGGAGATGGAACCAATATTACAGGCTTTTTAACTTGGGCAAGTTCTGCAATACTTAAAGCTCCTGCTCTTGAAATTACGACATCAGCAACTGCGTAGGCTAAATTCATTTCGTAAATAAATTGCTGCACGTTAACCCCTGGTTGGTTTACTTCTTTTGCGGCAGCAAAGTTTTTACCTGTTTGCCACAACAGTTGCACACCGTTTTCGCTAAATTTATTTAATCCCAAAAGTATGCTTTCGTTAATGGTTCTTGCACCTAAACTACCACCAATGACCAATACCGTTTTTTTATTGGGTGATAGGCTAAAGTGCTTGTAGGCTTGTTCTCTTAAACCTTCTACTTGCATTAAATCCTGACGAATAGGATTGCCTGTTTTGATTAATTTTCTTTCAGGGAAAAACTTACTCATGTTATCGTATGCAACACAAATGGTATCAACCCTGTTTTTTAATACTTTATTGGTAATACCTGCGTAAGAGTTTTGCTCGTGAATAACTGTTGGTAGTTTTTTTAAGGTAGCCGCATACAACATAGCACCACTTGCATAACCTCCAAAACCTATCGCCACATCGGGTTTAAACTCTTTAATAATGTTTAAACTTTTTATCACACTGCTTAAAACTTTAAATGGGAATAGTAAATTTTTAGGACTTAAGCTGCGTTGAAATCCGCTAATCCACAAACCAATTATTTTGTATCCCGCCTTCGGAACTTTTTCCATTTCCATGCGGTCCTCGGCACCAACAAATAAAATTTCTACGTTAGGAAGTTTACGCTGTAAACCTTGCGCAACAGCAACAGCCGGATAGATGTGTCCACCTGTTCCGCCACCGCTTATTACCACTTTGTATTTTTTGTTTACATCAATCATAACTATGTACTTTGTATGGTGTTTTGGGTTGATTCTACATTTAAATCTTCTTTTCCTTCTGGTTCGTCTTCTTCTACATATCTGCTTACACTCATAATTACACCAAAGGCTACAGAAGTTAATAATATGGATGTACCACCTTTACTTACCAATGGTAAGGTTAAACCTGTAACTGGAAATAAGTTTACTGCTACCGCCATATTTATTAGGGCTTGAAGCACCAACGAGAAACTTAAACCAACGGCTATTAGTGCTCCAAATGCTTTAGGGCTGCGCAACACAATTCGTATGGCTCGGTACAAGAAAAACATGTACAACATCAACATAACCAAAGCTCCAATCAAACCATATTCTTCAGCAATAATGGCGTAAATAAAATCCGAATAGGCTTCGGGTAAAAAGTTACGTTCTACACTATTGCCAGGAAATTTTCCAAAAATGCCACCTGTTGCTATTGCAATTTTTGCGTGGTCGTTTTGGTAGGTTTTATCAGCATCAGTTTCTTGTTTTCCGAATGATTCAACACGGTTTTTCCAAGTAAGCATCCTGCCTTTTAAAGCACTTTCGGGAGCAACAAATAATAAGGTGAAAAATAGAATTCCGGCCACCATCACCACCCCTGTTATTAATGCAAGGTGTTTAATTTTAACCCTACCGATAAACAGAATTAAGAAGCAAGTGGCAAATAGCACCATTGCTGTACTTAAGTTTTCGGGAGCAATTAAAATACAAATGGCTGTAATGTGGCCAAGTATGGGTAAAAAGGTTTTTTTAAAATCATCAATTGTATCTTGTTTGCGTGCAAGCTCTCGTGTAACAAACATTACAATGGCCAGTTTGGCAAAATCAGACGCTTGAAAAGTTACCCCAAATAAATTAATCCATCTACGTGCACCGTTAATTTCAATGCCAAAAATTAAGGTGTATATTAATAAGGGGTAAGTAATCCAAATAGCTAATTTTGATAAACTGATGAAGTATTTATAGTGAATAGAATGCACAATAAACATGATAAAAAATCCGGCAGTTAAAAGTCCGGCTTGTTGCAATAGATAAAGTTCCACTGCACCGCCATTCTTTTTATACGCAAGCGCACCTGTACTACTGTAAATAGCCAACAGTCCCCAAATAGAGAGTATAAAGATGACCATCCACATGAACATGTCACCGCGCGGACGAATTTTTTCCCAAGTTGTCATGCTACACTAATCAACTTAATTATTACAAATCGCGAACAGCTTTTTTAAACTGACGACCTCTGTCTTCGTAGTTTTTAAATAAATCAAAAGATGCACAAGCCGGAGAAAGTAAAACTGCTTCTCCTTTTTTAGCCATTTGTTTTGCTACATGCACAGCTTCTGCCATGCTTGTGGTGTTGATAATCATGTCTACATCGGCACCAAATGCCTCATGTAATTTTCTGTTATCTAAACCTAAGCAAACAATAATGCGTACTTTTTCTTTTACCATCTCTTTTAATAAAGAGTAGTCGTTGCCTTTGTCAACACCACCGGCAATCCAAACTGTTGGTTTTTCCATACTTTCTAGCGCATACCATGTTGAGTTTACGTTGGTTGCTTTAGAATCGTTGATGTACTCAACACCTCCGCTGGTAATTACGCTTTCTAAGCGATGTTCTACATTTTGGAAGCTGATTAAACTTTCGCGGATTGATTCTTTGCGAATGTTTAGTACTTGGCCAATGATGGCAGCCGCCATTGAATTGTAGGCATTGTGGCGACCTTTAAGTGCTAGTTCGTTAATATACATAGTAAATGGATTTAGATTTTCTGAAGAAATATTTGATATAATTTGACCGTTGCTAACATGTGCGCCAATTGCTAAGTTTTTATCATATGCAAATGGAATATGTTTGGCATGAATAGTATATTTATTGATGTTATTCACTGTGATCTCATCTTCGGCACAATAAATAAATACATCGTTTTCGGTTTGATTTTGTGTGATGCGGAATTTCGCATCTACATAATTTTGTAGGTTATATTGGTAACGGTCTAAGTGATCGGGTGTAATGTTGCACAACACAGCTATGTCAGCTTTAAAATTGTACATGTTATCCAACTGAAAACTGCTGATTTCTAAAACTAAATATTCGTAATCACGTTCGGTTAATAATCTTGCAAGGCTTGTTCCAATATTACCACCGCAAGCCACATCTAATCCTGCGGTTTGTAATAAGTGATAAACTAAACTAGTTGTTGTGGTTTTGCCGTTAGTTCCTGTAATACCTATAATTTTAGCCTTGGTATAACGTGCAGCAAATTCTAATTCGTTTATAACATTAATTCCTTTTTGCCTTGCAGCAGTTACCAGCGGGTTTTCATCCGGTATGCCAGGGCTTTTAATAATTTCATCGGCATTTAAAACCAACTCATTGGTATGGTTGCCTTCTTCAAATGGCACACCAATAGCATTCAACTCTTTTTTAAAGTTGTCAGGTATAAGGCCTTTGTCAGATACAAACACATCAAACCCTTGCTTTTTAGCAAGCATTGCTGCGCCTGTTCCGCTTTCGCCACTGCCTAATATTACTATTCGTTTGCTCATTTTTATCTTATCTAACTTTTAAAGTTATTACTGTTACAATGGCCAATAAAATTCCTATAATCCAAAAGCGTGTTACAATTTTTGCTTCGTGGTATCCGCTTTTTTGGTAGTGATGATGTAGTGGAGACATCTTGAATAAACGATGCTCTCTTGCGTACTCAATACCATGTTTTCTTTTTTGGTATTTGAAATAATACACCTGAAGAATTACCGATAGGTTTTCAATTAAAAAGATGCCGCATAAAATAGGAATCAATAATTCTTTGCGAATCATTAAACTGAACGAAGCTATAATTCCACCCAAAGCTAAACTTCCGGTATCGCCCATAAATACTTGTGCAGGGTAGCTGTTGTACCATAAAAAGCCAACGCAAGCACCAACAAATGCACCTGCAAAAATTACCATCTCGCCAAGGTGTGGTATGTACATAATGTTTAGGTATTTACTAAATACCATATTGCCCGATAGGTAAGCTAAAATGCCTAAGGTTACACCAATAATGGCTGATGTACCAGCTGCTAAACCATCAATACCATCTGTAATGTTTGCACCATTTGAAACAGCAGTAATAATGAAAATTACCACAATTAAATAAATCAAAAAGTTGTAGTCTTTATAGCTTTCACCAACAAACTTTAGTAAGTCTGCATAATCAAAATAAGCTGATTTAAAGAAAGGAATTGTAGTGATTGTTGACCTTACATCTTCTGCCAACATCATTTGATTATCAACTATAGTTGGTTGTAAGTTATGCTCTTGAATAAACTGTGCAGTTACTTCTTTTGGATGATAGAAATTTCTGGTTTTAACGTGTTGGTTGTAATATAAAGTAGTTGCTACAATTACACCTAAACCAACCTGACCTAATACTTTAAATCTTCCTGCAAGTCCTTCTTTGTTTTTCTTGAATACTTTGATGTAATCATCTAAAAAACCAACTAAACCTAACCAAACAGTAGAGATAAGAATAAGTATGATATAAACATTAGATAAACGCGCAAACAGTAAAGTTGGTAAAACAATAGCACCAAGTATAATTAAACCGCCCATTGTTGGTGTGCCTTGTTTTTGACTTTCACCTGCTAAGCCAAGGTTACGTACTGTTTCTGCAACTTGTAAATTACGTAACATATTTATTAATCGTTTACCAAAAACTGTGGTAATGATTAACGACAAAATGATTGCCAACGCAGCACGGAATGAAATGTATTGAAACATTCCTGCTCCCGGAAAATCAAATTGTTTGTCTAAATAGTCGAATAAGTAGTATAACATAAGTTGGTTTTTATCTCATTAATTCAAATAATTCAAGTACTGTTTCTTTATCATCAAAGTGGTGTTTAACTCCTTTAATTTCCTGGTAGTTTTCGTGCCCTTTACCAGCTACCAGAATGATGTCGCCTTTGTTTGCATTTGAAATCGCAGCTTTAATTGCTTCCTTTCTATCGGTAATGCGAAGTGTTTTTTTGAAGTGCAATGGTTTAACTCCTTTTTGCATTTCATCTAAAATGGTTTCCGGGTTTTCGTCTCTCGGATTATCACTTGTAAAGATTACTTTGTTGCTGTATTCCGTGGCTATATCAGCCATAACCGGACGTTTTGCTGCATCTCTGTTTCCGCCACAACCAATAACAGTTATTAGTTGTTCGTTTTGTGTACGGATTTCGTTAATGGTATCTAAAATATTTTTTAACGCATCAGGTGTGTGTGCATAATCAACAATGGCAATAACACCATCTTTACTTCTTACGTATTCAAATCTTCCTTTAACAGCCTCAATATTGCTGAGGTGTTTAATGATTTCTGTTTTTTCCTTTCCTAACAAAAACGCAGTGCCATAAACAGCTAAAATGTTGTATGCATTAAAGTTGCCCACTAACCTAAACCAAGCTTCTTGTTCGTCAATGTTTAACAACATGCCCGAAAAATCACTTTCTAAAATCTTGGCTTTAAAATCGGCCATGGCTTTTAGGCTGTAGGTGTAGCGAGTTGCTTTAGTGTTTTGCAACATCACTAGACCGTTTTTATCGTCTTTATTGGTTAATGCAAAAGCATCCTCATTCACATCATCAAACAACTTCTTTTTAGCATTGATGTAGTTGCTAAATGTGCCATGATAATCTAAATGATCATGGGTGATGTTTGAGAAAACTGTTCCGGCAAAATGTAAACCTTTAATGCGGTTTTGATGTATGGCGTGAGAACTTGCTTCCATAAAAGCATACTCGCAACCTTCATCAACCATGTGCTCTAAAAGTTCATTTATTCTGATACTATCAGGTGTGGTATGTGTTGAAGGAATTACGGTTTCGTTAATCTGATTTTGAACGGTAGAGAGTAAACCTACGTTGTGACCAAATGAACGGAATAAACGGAATAACAAAGTTGCTACAGTTGTTTTTCCATTGGTTCCGGTTATGGCAGTAAGTTTTAATTTTTTTGAAGGATGATCATAAAACTCAGCAGCCATTAAACCCATGGCTTCGCTTGTGTTGCTTACTTTAATATAAGTAACTGTTTCGTCTAATGTATCAGGCAATACTTCGCATACAATGGCGGCAGCGCCTTTTTCTATAACATCAGCTATGTATTTATGACCATCAACTTGTGTTCCTTTAACAGCAAAAAACAACGAGCCTTCACCAACCATACGAGAATCGTAGGTTAGATGAAGCACAGTAGTATTTGCATTGCCAATTACTTGTGCATCAGGAATAGCTTGTGTTAGTTGTTGTATCGTTTTCATTAAATTTTTAGCCTAATTTTATGGTTACTTTACTTCCTTTTACCAATGTGCTTCCTACCGGTATCGATTGTTCTTTTACTTTACCAAAACCAATCACTTCAACCTTTAATCCATTATTCTCAAGTAGGTAAACAGCATCTTTTAAACCCATGCCTGTTACATCCGGCATGTAGTTTTTATTAATGGTTTTAGGCAACAGTTTTGCATCTTTATCAGACATCACAGCTTGTGCCCACTCACTACCATTTTCCTCAACAGAATCAGCTTGTTTTGTTTCCTTACCTAATACAGTTAACGCAGTTTGTAAATGTTGTTTATGCGCGTTTTTTATTACAGTAGGGGCAGGGTTGGTTTGATTTAAAACCAATTTGATATCGCCATGTAAATTGTGGCTATTGGCATATACTTTATCTGCAATTTCTTTAAATACCGGTCCTGCAACAGCACCGCCATAATAAACACCTTTGCTTGGAGCATTTACCATTACAATACAAGTATATTGAGGGTTATTAGCCGGAAAATATCCGCAGAATGAAGAACGATAAATAGTTTGTGCGTAACCTCTTCTTCCATCAGCAACAAGGGCTGTTCCTGTTTTTCCGCCTACACTATAGTTTGGATTTTTAAGTTTACTTCCTGTTCCGCGTTCAACCACACCTTCCATCATAATGCGTAAGTTTTTAATGGTTTCTGGTGATGCAATACTTTCTTCTATTACTTCTGGTTTAAACTCTTTAATTACTTTACCTGTGTTTGTAATACGTTTTACAAAAAGTGGCTTAACCATTTTGCCATTATTTGCAACAGCATTGTATAAGGTTAATACTTGTAATGGTGTTACCTTCACTTCATAACCAATGCTGCTCCATGGTAAAGTTGTACCGTACCAATCTTTATCTTTAGGATGTTTAATTCTTGGTTTTCCTTCGCCCATAATTTGTAGGCCTAAAGGATTAGTAAAATGAAGTCTATCTAAATGATTGTAATACTGAACAGGATTGTTTTTGTAGTTTTGATATACTGCCTTTGATATGGCAACGTTTGATGAAATTTCGAATGCATGTTGGAAAGTAACCACACCATGACCACCCTTTTCACTATCATACATTACAGCATTTGCGAAGTAGCGTTTTTCACCATTTTCGGTGTCAAACATGTCGGTCATTTTTACTTTTTTATCTTCTAACAAAGCCAAAGAACTAGCCAACTTAAATGTTGAACCAGGCTCTAAACTTTCACCAACAGCGTAATTATACTTTTCAGTATATTTACCTTCAGATACTCTTGTTAAGTTAGCAATTGCTCTAATCTCTCCGGTGCTTACTTCCATCAAAACTGCAGTTCCCCATTCGGCATCATTATTCACTAATGTGCGCATTAAAGCATGTGTCGCTACATCTTGTAAATTCACATCAATTGTGGTATGAATATCGTTACCGTTACGTGCCTCAATTTGTTCTTCATCATTTACCGGAATCCATGTACCACCTGCAATACGTTGCATTACACGTTTACCCTCTTTACCGCTTAGGTCTTTGTTAAATGCACCTTCCAAACCCACAGGTTGAACGCCACTAACATTATAACCAATTGTTCTTTCGGCTAAATATTCAAAAGGTTTTTCGCGTTTATTTTTCTCTTCAATGGTTAATCCGCCTTTATATTTACCTAGCCTAAAAATTGGAAATTCCTTAACGGCTTTCATTTCAGGATAACTTACTTTACGTTTAAGTAAATAGTACCTGTCTTTGCGTTTCTTTACACTGGTTAAAATTCTTTTATACTCTGCCTTGCTTCTATCTTCAAATAATTGAGAGAGCATTAAGGCCAAAGAATCAACATTATTCTCGAAAATATCACCTTTGGTAAAACCTGGAGCTTTACCATCCAATCGCAAATCATAAATAGGTAATGATGTTGCCAATAAACTACCATCAATAGCAAAAATACTTCCGCGTGAAGGCTCAACGGTTTGAATGGTTGTGCTAAGGTTTTCGCTTAATTCAATCCAATGTTCGCGCTCTTTAAATTGTATTTTAAACAGGTAAGCTATAATAGCAGCAGCAAACACACACATAAATGCAAATGCGGTGTAGGTACGTATTAATATAACTTTTCTGTTGTTGGTTGCCACGGTTTAGTTATTGGTTGATTGGTTGACTTGTTATTAGTTGATTGGTTATTTGTTTTTGGTTGATTCGTTATTAGTATGTTATTTTTATTGGTGGTGATGTAAGTTCTTTTATGCCAAGTGTATCTAATTTTTGTGCTACGGTTGATTGTTTACTTTCGCTCATCAACTGACTTAAAATGGTGATATACTCTGATCGCAGTTCTTTTATTTCTTTGTTTAGTTTATCTGTATTTCTTATAATTCGTTCTGTTGTGTGAACATTATAAATGTGTATCAGCAATAGCACCATAACAAAAAGTCCGAATGGAATTTGTTTCATCATCCATTCTTTGGAGATATTGAAGTCGAAGTCGGCCATTTTTTTCATGGCACTTGTTAGCTTCGAAGTTTCTTTTGGTCTTTCTTCTTGAGCTAACTCTTCTTGTTCTTCCTCGGTTTCTGTTATTATTCTGTTTGCCATTTATTATTTATGGATTCAGTTATTATTTAATTGTATTTCTTTCTGCTATTCTCAGTTTAGCACTCCTTGATCTGGTGTTTTCTTCCAATTCTTTCGTTGATGCTGTAATGGCTTTTTTACTCAATGCACTGAAAGGTTTAATAGCATTCCCGAAAAAATCTTTTTCTAATTCGCCTTTAAAATTTCCGCTGTTGATGTAGTTTTTCACCAATCTATCTTCAAGACTGTGGTAACTCATTATTACCAATCTGCCTCCCGGTTTTATTACATCAGCACATTGGTTTAGTAAACTCTTTAATACTTCTAATTCTCTGTTTACCTCAATGCGAAGTGCTTGAAAAACTTGGCTCCAAAATTTGTAGTCTTTAAATTTAGGTGCAAACTGACTTAATATGTTTTTTAAATCGGCAACGGTGCTTATGTTTCTGCCTTGTCTACCAACCACAATTTGTTTGGCCATACTGCGAGCCTGGTTCAACTCACCATAGAAATAAAATGCATCTGCTAATTCAGTTTCAGTTGCGGTATTTAAAAAATCAGCAGCACTTTTACCTGCGGTTCTGTCCATACGCATATCTAACATGGCATCATCAAAGCGGTAACTAAAACCACGCTCGTCTACATCAAATTGGTGAGATGAAACGCCTAAATCAGCCAATAAACCATCTACAGGTAATAGGCCTTGGTATTGAATATGATTTTTAATAAACTCAAAGTTCTGATCTATAAATACCAGTCTCTCATCATCAGGTAAATTACGTTTGGCATCTTCATCCTGATCAAAAGCAATTAACTTTCCTTTTGGTCCAAGGCGCTCAAGTATTGCTCTGCTGTGCCCGCCACCACCAAAAGTTACATCTACATAAACGCCATCCGGTTTAATATTTAATCCATCTAAGCATTCTTGTAACATTACCGGAACATGATAACCTGTGTTACTCATCGTTCCTCCTTTCGCGTTTACTCATTACCTCTTCGGCTAATGCGCTAAAGTCTTCAGGCTCGTTATCCAACATTTGTTGGTAAGCAGCTTTACCCCACAGTTCTATTTTGTTTCCGTATGCCAATAGCACCACTTCGTTTGAAGTTATACCTGCATACTCTAACATGTTTTTAGGAACCAAAACGCGGCTTGCGCTATCCATTTCTAATTGGCTTGCACCACGTAAAAAGTAGCGTTTAAACTCACGCTCTTTTTTAATGTAATCGCTTAGTTTATTGATTTCTGCTGCAATGGTTTCCCACTCGTTGCTTGGGTACAAAACACAGCATTTTTCGAAACCACGGTTAATAAAGAAAGTGTCTTTGGCAGCTTCAGGCAACTGTTTTTTAAGGGCAGCAGGTATGATTAACCTTCCCTTGGCATCCAGTTTACATTCATATTCTCCGTGTAGCTGCGACAAAATTTTACTTTTTTAAGACAGCGCTAAACTAAATCAAAAAATCCACTTTTCTCCACTTTCCCCCACTTTTGTGGAAAAGTAATGCAAAATTTAGGGTTGATAAGGTGTGAAAAACGAAACAAAAAACAGAAAATCAAATAATTATAAATTGTGGTGCGAAGTGGGGTGATTTTTTGAAAAAACGAGGGTTAAAATCCTAAATCAACCTAAACCGCATTTTTTAAAATTGCGACATTTGGTTTTTGGGTTGAATGCTGAATATTATTTTTAGCTTTGGTTATTACTCAAACATGAAAACAAAAACTATTAAATCGCAGCAGTGGATGAATTACTTTTTAATGGTGTTATTGGCCATGATGCCATTGGTTTATAATGAATCAGGGGTTGATCCTAATTTAATTCCGCGTTTTGCTGTATTGGGTGTATATGTTTTGGTTGGTGTGATTTATTTGCTTGCCAATGGAAAAAGCCTTGTTCAAGATTATCATGCATGGGCGTTGTTACCGTTTGGCTTATTGGCCATATTTTATTGGTATTCTGTTTTAAATGCCACCAACCAAATTGAAGCTGTTTTTGTGGCTACAAAAATATCGTTGTTTGTTGCAGTTAGTTTGGTGAGTTATTTCCTGTATGCCAATCAAATCATACAATTTAAATATGTGGTGTATGGTTTAATTGCGTCTTGTTTTATTACGGTTGCCTTAGTTTTAAAAGATGTTTTTCTGCTAAATAAACTACACATCAATTTATTGGAAAGCGATAACGTTTATAAGATAAATGCCACGTTTGGACATAAAAATTTGCTTTCGTCTTACTTGTTGTTCACGTTTCCTTTTGTAGTTATTGGAATTAAAAATCAAACCAAAATAAGGTATAAAATTTTGTTGATGTTGTTATGCTTTTTGGTACTTGTATTACTGTTGTTTTTGCAAACTCGAGCAGCATTATTAGCACTTATTATTGGTGTATTATTTTATGCTTTTTTATTGTTTAAAAACTACACCAAACAAAATCAAACCAACAAATTATTTCTGCCTATTTTATTGGTATTAGGGATTTTATTTTTTAGTGGTGCTACTTACATTTTTAGGGATAAATTTTCTGTTATTACACGCACCGAAAGTTTTAAGGAACGTGCTGCTCTTTGGCAAAATAGTTGGCAAATGTTTAAAGAATATCCAATGGGTGTAGGAGCGGGAAACTGGCAAATTATGTTGCCTAAATATGGTGTACAAAAGTTTTACGAATTTAATTACCGTGTAACAGAGGGCTTAACCACATTCCAACGTCCTCACAACGATTTTTTATGGGTACTCTGTGAAACTGGTTTTTTGGGAGGCATAACTTATTTGTTAATTTTTAGTTTGGTGTTGATTGCATTGTTAAAAATCAAACCAAACAATACCTTTTTAGATACCAATATACTTGCTGCTTTTATAGTCAGTTACATGGTGGTTGCACTGGTTGATTTTCCACTTGAGCGTGTAGAACACAGTTTTGTATTTTTGCTTGTAGCTGCTTTTGCGTTGGCTTCGGTAAAATGGGGTAAGTTAGTTGTATTGCCTTTTAAGACAGTTTTACTTGGATTACTTTTTATGGCATGCTTTGGTTTGTATACAGCCAAATTAAGATGGAACAGCGAATTGCAGTTGAATAAAATGTACAAGGCTCATCAAAACCAAAACTGGAATGTATTAATAAATACTTCAGTTAAAGCCAACACTAGCATGTTTAACATGGATTATTTTTCAATTCCGGTAAGTTGGTATACAGGTGTTGCGTATTTTACTTCGGGTGATTTACCAATGGCAAAAAAGTATTTTGAGGAGGCATATCAAGCCAATCCTCATCAAATACATGTATTAAATAATTTGGGTGTTTGTTATACCAAAGAACAAAATTACCAATTGGGCATTCCATTACTTGAACAGGCCAATGTAATATCTCCTACATTTTCGGATGGAATAAGTACGCTTGCCGGTGCATATTACAATGTTGGTCGTTATAAAGATGCATGGCGCATGATAGCAACTTTTAAATATGATGAGCAAAATTTGCAGTACATCACTTTTGCAATTGCAATTGCAAAGGCCTATTTAAACGAAGAAAAAAGTAAACTTAATGCTGAGGAACAGCAGCGCGTAGGTGAACTGTTAACCAACGATACGTTGATTAAGGAGAAGTTGAAAGATGCTTATGAAAAACCCATTAGTTATTTTTACGAATAGGAATTTTCAGGAATTCAGCTAAATTCGTGTTAACCAAACCAATACTTATGAAAACCATTTTAACCATGTTCTCTTTTTTGGTGATGACAGGATTTGCTTTTGCGCAAACTCCCAGCATTGTAAACATCACACCAAACCAAGGCCAGCGAGGTCAAACTTTGAACCTTCAGATTACCGGCTCGCAAACAAATTTTGCCCAAGGATCAAACATTGCTGTTACAGTTTTTAATGCAGCTACTGCCATAAGGGCTAATTCGGTTGCAGTATTAAGTGGTACAAATTTGATAGCCAACATCACCATACCACAAAATGCCAATTATCAGAAGTGTCAGGTAAGTGTGGGTGGATCGGGTATTCCATTCATGAGCAAGGCAGAAGCTTTTACTGTTGTGAATAGCCAAGGTGTAATACCTAAGATTAAGTCATACACACCAGAGTCGGCTACCAATGGACAAACTCTAGACCTAACCATAACAGGCGAAGGCACTACGTTTATGCAGGCAACACAAATACAAGCTGGTTTTTTTGCACAGGCATCAAGCATAACAGTTAACAGTGTTAATGCCATTAATGATACTACTGTGGTTACCAATGTTACCATTGGTCCAACTGTAAGTAATGGCTATTATGCGTTTTATGTAGATGTGGCTCAAGAGGGTAGATTGTATAATCCTGGCAGAGGATTACTTGTTTATCAACCTGGTGGTGCTCCTCAAATTGTTAGTGTTTCACCTCATTTAACAACTGTTGGACAAACTTTGGATTTAACCATAACTGGCGTAAATATTGATTTTACACAAGCTAGCGGAACCTACAATGCCTACTTCTTCAAGGGAGCTACTCAGCTTTCTTGTTTAAATACATCGGTTATTTCGGCCAACCAAATAAAAACAACATTATCAATACCTATAAATTGGGAGTTTACTGGATATTACAACCTTGTGTTACGTGAGACTCCAGCCGACCATACCATAGTTTTCGATAATGCATTGTACATCGGACCTATGACTACATCAATAAAAGAAGCATTTAAGCCAACTTCTAATATTTATCCAAACCCAACCAAAGATGAGTTATTTATTGATACTGAGCATAAAATTTTATCCTTTGGTTTAATGAACACTACAGGACAGCTTGTTGTTGTAAAACCTGAGGATTTGGAAGAACAACCGAACGGTTATCGAATATCAACCCTAAAATACGGTTTGCCACCAGGGTTTTATTTTATTAGAATACAAACAATTGAAGGTTATACCTATCATAAAATACTGATTAACTAATACTAAGGCTTGCACATGCAAGCCTTTTTTATTTGTGCAGCTTAACAACCTTTTGCCTATTTTCGCTGACTTTCATTTTATTCGATGAGTATACAAGTAGAGAAGCTTACCAAAATTTACGGAACGCAACGTGCGCTTGACGAAATTTCGTTTGAGGCCAAGCAGGGTGAAATATTGGGTTTTTTAGGTCCAAACGGAGCCGGTAAATCAACCACCATGAAAATCTTAACAGGATATATTCCTCAAACTAGTGGTATTGCCAAGGTATGTGGTTTTGATGTATCAACCCAAACCATGGAAGTGAAGAAACACATTGGCTATTTACCGGAGTTAAACCCACTATACACCGATATGTTTGTAAAGGAATACTTGCTGTTTAGTGCCGAGGTTCAGGGATTAGGTAAAGAAGCAAAAAGTAGGGTTGATGAAATGATTGAACGTGTTGGTTTGAGCCTTGAGCGTAAAAAGAAAATTGGTCAGTTAAGTAAAGGTTACAAACAACGTGTTGGACTTGCACAAGCAATGTTGCATAACCCAAAAGTGTTGATATTAGATGAACCAACTTCGGGTTTAGATCCAAACCAAGTTGTAGAAATACGGGAGTTGATTAAAGAAATTGGGAAAGATAAAACGGTGTTGTTATCAACCCACATTATGCAAGAAGTAGAGAGCATGTGTAACCGCGTTATTATTATTAATCGTGGTAAAATAGTTGCCGATGATAACATCTCTGCCCTGCAACAACAAAGTAAACACGAATTAACCATTGTGGTTGAATTTAAAAATGAAGTAAAAGAGGCCATGCTAAAGAATATTGCCGGAGTAAAAGCGGTAAAGCAAAAAGGTAAAAGGTACTTTTTAAAATGTTCGGATGATGTGCGTGAGCAAGTTTCTACTTTATCATCACAACAAGGTTGGGTGTTGTTATCAATGAGTTTGGAAGAAGACTCACTAGAATCTGTTTTCCAAAAGTTGACTACTAAATAATTGTTTACATGTATACAATACTTAAAAAAGAAATCAGATCGTTCCTAAGCTCATTAATTGCATACGTAGTAATTACTGTATTTTTAATAGCGATTGGATTATTTATGTGGGTGTTACCTGAGTATAATATTTTTGATATGGGTTATGCCAATATGGATACTTTATTTGGTATGGCTCCGTGGGTGTTTATTTTTTTAATTTCGGCTATTACCATGCGTAGTTTTAGCGAAGAAAAAAAGAGTGGTACCATAGAAATCATCACCACAAAACCATTAACCGATACCCAAATTATTTTAGGTAAATATTTTGCCGGTGTGGTATTGGTATTGTTTTCATTAATACCAACACTACTTTATTTTTATACGGTTTATCAATTGGGAGCACCAAAAGGTAATATAGATATTGGTGCAACATGGGGCTCATACATTGGGTTGTTTTTTTTAGCAAGCAGCTTTGTGGCCATTGGTATTTTTGCATCTGCTATTACCGATAATCAAATTGTATCGTTTATAGTAAGCATGTTTTTATGCTACAGTTTTTATGCGTTGTTTGATATGTTGGCCAACTTTAACTTGCTAGGAACTTACGATAGTATTGTAGCATCGTTAGGTATAAAAGCGCATTACGATTCTATGAGTAGAGGTGTATTAGATAGTCGTGATGTACTTTATTTTTTAAGTATCATTACTGCATTTTTATGGTCAACCAAAACCATATTTGGTTCACGCAAGTGGTAATTTAAGTATTGTAATTTTTTGATATAAACGCTGAGCGTTACACATGAAAAAAAGAAATTTTAAACTACAATCGTTAACGGAGTTAGGTTTAGTATTGGGCTTACTTATTTTGTTGAACCTAATATTAACCAACTATTTTTTTAGGATTGATTTAACATCCGAGAAACGTTATTCGTTATCGGAAAGCAGTAAAAACTTAGCCGCTAAGGTTGATGATGTAATGTTTGTTAAAGTATACCTTGAGGGCGATTTTCCTGCTGGTTTTAAACGTTTGCGTCAATCAGCCAAAGAAATGTTGGATGAGTTTGCAGCTTACACTAACGGCAAATTACAATACGAATTTGTTGATCCGTTTGAAAATGCCGATGCAAAAAAAGCCAATGATATTTTGCAAGAGTTAGGCGAAAAAGGATTACAGCCTACCAATGTACAAATCAAAAAAGATGATGAATCAACGCAAAAGTTAATTGTGCCCGGAGCCATGTTTTACTATAAAGGCAAAGAGGTTCCTGTTAATTTATTAAAGGCACAGTTTGGTCAAGGTCCGGAAGAGGTAATTAACGAATCGATAGAATTGATGGAGTATGAAATTGCCAACGTGCTAAGAAAATGCGTAAAAACCAAAGCTAAACAAGTTGCTTTTATTGATGATCATGGCGAGTTAGCGCGTTGGGATGTGGCTGATGCATCAAACGAGTTGAAAGAGTTTTATGCGGTAACGCGTATTCCGTTAGCCATTCAAACACCACAAAGTTTAATGAAAAATGATGCATTGATAATTGCCAAACCATCAATGCCATTTAACGAATACGAAAAATTTTTATTGGATCAATTTGTGATGCATGGCGGCAAAATTTTGTGGTTACTAGAATCGCAAATTGCCGATATGGACAGCCTTGGTAAAGGTGCTATGTTTATGACAGGCAGCTATGACTTAAATTTAGATGACATGTTATTTAAATGGGGCGTACGTATTAATCCAAACATGGTACAAGATTTACAATGCAATGCCATTCCCATATTAAGCACATTACGCAACGGAACACCACAACAAAAATTATTACCTTGGATGTTTTTCCCGGTAGCAGCGCCACCTCAACAAAACGCACATATTATTGTAAAAGGAATTGATCCTGTATTTTTTCAGTTTGCAAGTAGCATAGATACCACATCAAACAAAGAAGTTAAGAAAACTATTTTGTTAACTTCATCACCATATTCACGTACGGTTGGTGCTCCGGTAAAGGTTGATTTAAATATGGCTCGCACACAGCCCGATCCATCCATGTTTACATCAGGTAATGTACCATTGGCTGTTTTACTTGAAGGTAAATTTAATTCGTTATTTCAGTACAGAGAAGGTGCTAAAACTGATGCATTGCCATACAAATCTTCTATTGATAATGGTAAGATGATTGTAGTTGCTGATGGTGACGTAATACGCAATCAACGCAAACAAAGCACAGGAGAGATTTTTCCATTAGGTTATGATAGGTACACCAACCAACAGTTTGGTAATAAGCGTTTTTTATTAAACTGTATGGATTATTTGTGTGATGATAGTGGTATAATTGAAGTGCGTGCAAAGGAAATTAAACTTCGTTTGTTGGATAAAGGTAAGCTAAAATCAGAGCGTTTAAAGTGGCAAATCGTTAACATGGTTGTGCCGATTGTTTTGATTTTGATTTTCGGTTTAACCAATAAAATTATTCGTAAACGCAAATACACAGCATAACATTTTTAGGTAACAGGTATGAGTAAACAAATTAAAATATTATTGGTATTGATGGTGGCTGCTGCAGCCTTATATTTTTTGGTAGTTCGTAAACCATGGAAATCATACAACGGAGATGGAACTGATTTTGCCATTGCAGATACGGGTGCTATTACAAAAATGTTTTTAGCAGACCCACGTGGAGGAAAAGTATTGTTAACTAAACAAGCTGATGGCTCGTGGATGGCCGATAATACTGTTGCTGCCGATATGACCAAGGTTAACTTGATATTAGAAACCATGCACGATATTAAGATGCGTAACCCGCTTGGTGAAAACGAGTTTAATACAGTAATTAAAGAATTAACTGCAGCCGGTATTAAGGTTGAGTTTTATACGGGTGATGATTTGTTAAAAACGATTTATGTTGGGCAAATGACCTTGGACCAATCGGGTACATTTATGATGATTGAAGGTGCCGAAACACCTTTTGTTACTCATATACCTGGGTTTGTTGGTTATTTAACACCTCGCTTTCCAACTAATCCGGTTAAATGGAAAAGCAAGTTGATTTTTGATACCAAGTTTGAAGATGTTGCTAAAGTAACTGTTAATTATCCAATCACACCAAATGAGTCATTTAACATAGACAATACCGGAGCAACGCCTGTATTAAAGGATGCTCAAGGCAATGTGGTGCAAGCTGATGTGAACTTCTTAAAATATTATGCAGGTAGTTTTACGCAATTATTTGCCGAGGCTTATGATGATAATTTTACCTCAGCACAGCACGATTCCATTTCAAAAGGCGATGCGTATTGTGTGATAAAAGTGGAGGATAAGAAAGGCAAAACACAGGAATTAAAACTACACATTAAAGGTGTGGATGCCAAAACCAAAAGCCGTTATGATGACCAAGGCAACGAATTAACTTTCGACACCGATAAGTATTTCGGCTTTATTAATAACGACAAAAACATGGTGTACGTGCAGAACTACAACTTTGGCCGTGTAATTAAAAAGTTGAGTGATTTTAAAGCGGTGAAGTAAAAATATAAAAGCCTCTAAAGAGGCTTTTTTTATGAGTAAGTGTTACTTAGTTATCAATGGTGTTTTAGTGTTTATTTTAAACTATTAGGTAACATCAACAAAAAGGGTAATGCTTCTAAATAGTTTAAGTGCTCGTATTCCAATCCCAATCTTCTTAAGTTTTTGTAGTAGGTTTTGTGTTGGTTGTAATACATTTTTTCGCTTTGAATAAACCATGCTTTTGGGCCTAGTTTTTCTGCTAAAAACCACTTTTCTAATAAACGGGCGTTTCTGCCGTTTCCATCATTCCAAGGGTGTATTTTTACAAATACCAGGTGTATCATAGCGGCATAAAAGAGCACTTCGTTAATGTTTAACTCAGCAAATAGAAGTGTTTTTATGTCGTTGTAAAATAATTCCATTTCTGTTGGAACTATTTGTGGTAAAGCTGCCACGTATTCAATCCTACCATCATCAGTGGCCACGTACATTTTTTGAGTACGGTATTTACCTAGCCATGTTTGTTCTACAAGATGCTTACTTAAAAGTTTATGTACTTCTTTAATGTTGCTTTCGTTTAGTGTGTTGTGCTGGGCAAAAACGTAAGCATCGTATAAGTCATCAATTTTTTTTGTGTAATTGGGTTGAAAAGGAATCGCGTCTCGTTTGTGTTTGATGTATGAATCTAATTCAATATTTTCACCTTCAATCTTACTACTAAAAACCGAAGCAACCGAGGTATAAAAGCTGAAGTTAGGTGTAGAAATTTCTGCATCTTTCAATGCATCAAAGCACTGTTGTATATCATCTGGAATTACTTGCAGGTAATCCAACAATAGTTCGTTATGAATGATAGATAATTTCATGCAGTAGCTCCAATATCTTTAAGTTTCTTGTTTTACCAGTTGATTGGCGAAGTAATATACTTTTAAAAATTGATTGTTCATGTATTTATTGAATTAGAAACACTTAATATACATTATCAACACTAAAAAAAGAGCCGCAAAATAATTGCAGCTCTCATGTATATTTTAAAGAAGTAATATTAAACCAAGTTGATTTTAATACGCTTTCCTATTTCTTCAATATCTGATTTAAACTTTTTGTCTGTTTCAATTAAATCGTTAACAGTTTGGCAAGCATGTATAACTGTAGAGTGATCTCTGCCACCAAAGTGCATACCAATGGTTTTTAACGATGCCTTTGTTAAATCTTTTGCGTAATACATTGAGATTTGACGGGCTTGTACAATTTCGCGTTTACGTGTTTTTGATTTTACCAAATCAACCGGAATGGTGAAGTAATCGCAAACTAATTTTTGAATAAACTCAATTGAAATTTCGCGTGAAGAATTTTTAACGAAGTTTTTCAAGATCTGTTTAGCCAATTCAAGCGTAACTTCTTTGCGGTTTAATGATGCTTGTGCCAATAACGAAACCAATGCTCCACGTAACTCACGTATGTTGTTATTAATGTTGTGTGCAACGTACTCAACCACATCTCTGCTTAAAGTAATACCATCATTGTACATCATGGTTTCTAATATACTTAGGCGTGTTTCAAAATCTGGTTGTTGTAAATCGCATGATAAACCCCATTTAAAACGCGATAACAAACGCTC
The DNA here is from genome assembly GCA_964603255.1 of uncultured Chitinophaga sp. Classification (GTDB taxonomy): domain Bacteria; phylum Bacteroidota; class Bacteroidia; order UKL13-3; family UKL13-3; genus UBA6183. Next base: position 25,065 of record CAZRVA010000002.1, on the reverse strand, counting down.
GTCCATACCCTTTAGATCTTTAGGCGCACGGTCGCTGGTTAATATTATTTGTTTACCTTGTTGGTGTAAGTGATTGAAAATGGTGAAGAAGATTTCTTGCGTTTTTTGTTTGTTCTCCAAAAACTGAACATCATCAACTATTAATACATCAACGTTTTGGTAAAAGTTTAAAAAGTCTTGACTGCTGTTGTTGCGAACCGACTCCACGTATTGGTTAGTAAATTTCTCTACAGGCACATACAATACAACTTTGTTTTTGCTGTTTTGCTTAATCATGTTACCTATAGCTTGTACCAAGTGGGTTTTACCCAATCCGGTTTCGCTAAAAATCATTAAAGGGTTAAACGAAGTACCACCAGGTTTGTTAGCAACCGCAAAACCTGCCGAACGGGCTAAACGGTTACAATCACCTTCAATAAAAGTATCGAAGTTTAAAGATGGATTTAAGTTACTATCTATATTAACCTTTTTTAAACCCGGTATAATAAAAGGATTTTTGATATTGCTGCTTAAGTTAAGCGGCATACCTACATTTTGAGTATCTGATTTATGGTTGTTACTGCCGGGTAAATTAACAACGTATGGGTTAGCATTGTTGCTGCTGTTCTCCACTATAATATTGTACTCTAATCTAGAGCCTGGACCTAATTCTTGTTTTAAGGTCTTTTTTAATAAGGTAACATAGTGTTCTTCTAACCACTCATAAAAAAACTGACTTGGAACTTGTATAGTCAATATCTTATTGTCGAGTTTTACGGGTTTGATTGGCTCAAACCATGTTTTGAAACTTTGTGGTGATACGTTGTCTTGAATCAGTTTCAAACAGTTATTCCAAACACTTTCGGCAGTTTTATCAGTCATAATTAATACTCTTTTCGTTTGTGAAAATGGAGTATTTATTGTTAATAAAAAAATTTTTTTTGACTGATATTTTGTTTGGAAAATTGAATAACCGTGTAAGTGATTGTATTTGTTGTTTTTTTAAAAATAGACCTGCCTAAAAATGCGACATTTTAAACTAAAAATTTTGTTTATAACCCATCATTTTGTGTTTAAAACTTACACTTGTAGGTACAATTATCAACGTGTTTCAACACTGTTTTGGGTTTATGTATAGATTAGCGCCTATACCAGTGTTTACTAGGCTTTTAGCACTATCAAAAAATAAATCTATCTTGCCAAGTTGTAAACCTGCCCAACCTACTTGGTTGATAATTACGTCTTTATTCTGTTGGTTTCTTATGGTAATAGGTTTAGGTAAAAATGTGTGGGTATGGCCACCAATTATCAAATCAATATATGATGATTTTTCGGCCAGTTTTTTATCGCTTAGTTTATCGTTTTGGTATTCAAAACCAAGGTGCGATAAACAAATAACTGCGTCACATTTTTTTTCTGTTTTTAGCTCTTTGGCTAGTTTACTGGCAAGATCAACCGGGTTACGGTAAATAATATCCCCATATAAATCTTTAGGTACCAATCCTTCTAACTCAATACCTACTCCAATTAAACCAATTTTAACACCACCTTTTTTAAATATGCGGTAAGGCTTAACCTTATCGGCCAAAAGGGTTTTACTAAAATCGTAGTTACAGTTTATAATATCGAATTTGGCGTGTTGTAATTGATTGATGATACCTTCAATGCCATTATCGAAGTCATGATTACCAAGGGTTACGGCATCATAACCCATTTCGCTCATTAATTTGTATTCAAGTTCACCTTCAAAAAAATTAAAGTAGGGTGTACCTTGAAATATATCTCCTGCATCTAACAACAACACATGTTCTTCTTCACTGCGTATCTTTTTGATTAAGGCTGCACGTGTTGCAGCACCACCCATGCCGGCAAATCTCCCACCGTCTTTAGGAAAAGCCTCGATGCGGCTGTGCCAATCGTTGGTGTGCAGTATACTTATTTTAACCAAATCTGGTTTGGCTAATGCACTTAACGGAAACTCATTTAACAAAGCCAATGCACCAAGTTTGGCTCCGGTTTTAATAAAGCCCCTTCTGTTAATTTTGTTTGATGCGTCCATTGTTATTGGCTTTAATGGTTTGTTTATTCTTTACGTAATCAATCAAGGCATCGCGCAACTTGTAGTTATTATTGCTGCGTTTTCCTCTGGCAAACATGGTAGCATTATCGCCTCCATTTGCTACATAATCTGTAGTTGCTACTAAGTAAGTTTTTGATTCGTTAAAGTTTTGCCCGTTAATTTTGATGTTTGTTGCTTCGCCTTTATCTAAGGTAAGTTCAATTCCGCTAACAGGTGCGCCCTTCCATTTTGCTATCCAAGTAAAAAGCTCTTTACAAGATTTACCGTCTAATTCAACCACCTCAATTAAATTATCAAAGGGCATTAACTCGTATATTTTACCAACTGTTATATTGCCTTTTTGTATGTTGGGTATGCGCACCCCTCCTGAGTTTAACACACAAAAATCTGCTTGAGCAGTAATGTTATTTTGTGCGTACCACAAACAGGCGTCTGCAACAAAGTTACCTAATGTACCATCGGGCAATTCTTTGGTTAAGGTGTTTTCTGCTTCGCCAATTACCTCATTCATTTGCGCATCAAGTTTTAACTTGTATGGTGCAATTAAGTTGGCAATGGCAGTATCATACAATTGCAGGCTATCGGCAATTACTTTAATATTGTTGTCGTTGTGTTTGGCCAGTTGATAAGGTCCGCTGCAAGATACAACAGCCAGCATCAACCATAAGACGTATTTTAGATGAGAGCTACGCATTGTTTAGTAAGTCTGTGATAAGGTCTTTAAGTTTTTTAAAGCCTGAGTTTTGTTGATTTTGAATAGCACTCAAATAATTTTTAATACCGGGCTTCTTACCGATGTTGATGTCTTTGGTGATATTTTTAAAAGCTTTGAAGTCTTGTGGTAAGCCGTATTTAACTCTACTTATTTGATATTTTTCAGCTTCATCATCTATCCATTTTTCGATAACTGGATGGACGATTATAAAGCGTTTTGAGTTATCACGTTTTTGGTAAAGTTCTAAATCATCTAGTCTCCTAATAACTTGGTACTTTTCTTTTAAACTTCGTGGTTGATTTTTATCTCTGTCGATAAGCCCAATGCCAATTGTATTGTTGTAGCCGTTTTGTTCTAGTGTTTTAATTACCTCGCTATTGTTGAGTTTATGATTAGTTTTTCCAAATCCAAGCACTTCAATAAGTGTTGTATCTATGTAACATTCGGGTATGATTCTCGTGTCCATAGGCAAGGGTTATTCTACAAAGGCATCATAATTAAAGAAAACATCCGTGCCAAAATCAAGCATTTCTGTCAACTCTTCATCAGTTAGTTTTCTAACCTTGGTTTGATAATCACTAAACGAACTCACGTATACAGCTATATCCTCAAATTTTGAATTTTCTATTATTGTGTTTAATAAATAAGGACTGTGCGTTGCAATGAAAAATTGGTTGGTTTCTGCTTCAATAACTTCCTTGGCAATCCTTGCAATATAGGGAGGAAAGCAGTGAGCCTCGGGTTCTTCCAATAAAATTACAGCATTTTTGTTTGATTTTATTGCAGCTAAATAGAAAATTATTCTTTTTAAAGTATCTGCAATTAAATCGTAAGAATATTTGTAAGACAATCCGTCAATTCTTTTTTGAATTTCAAATGTTTTGTTGGCTTGGTCAATCAAAAACTCCAAACCATACTCTTCAAAAAAGGAAACCACATCTTGTCTTAATGATTTATTAGTAGACAAGATGGTGAATAAGTTATCGCCATGTGGCGGGTTTAAAAAACCTGAATTAAATGAATTTGACAATGCACTGCTCCTTGATGAAAAAGAATAGCGCTTTATGTTGCTTTCAAGGTTTATTCCATAACTTTCGTGATGATATATTTTACCCAATTCATCAATAATTTTTCGATTAATACTTAGATTCTGATTATTAATTTTTACTTGTGGTGAAATAGAATCATTTAACGAAAAAAAATTTCCATCTTCAATTAGTTTGAGTGTTGCTTCGATAATTTTCCCAACATTTCCGATTAAATACCTAAATCCTGTTGATTGATTTTCAGAAGATAATATAGCAGAAATCAAATTCGTAAATATCTTAACCGGCTGAGTGACATCATTATCATAAAACAATTGGTAAGTATGAGAGAATCTAACCACATCATTGATGGTAGATGTGTTCGATAACATCGATATGGCCTCAAGTATATTGCTTTTACCCACATTAGGTTTTCCAACAAAAATGTTAATTCGCCTTGGGCTAATTTCGAGGTGTTTAACAGACTTAAAGTTCTCGATTAAAAGTGAACTGATATGGTTTGGATTCTTATTCATAGTTGTATTAATTATGCCCTGTATTCACCAAATGTTTTGCGGAACACATCTGCTACTTCACCCAAAGTTGCATAAGCTTCAACCGACTCAATGATAGTTGGCATTACGTTGCTGCCATCTTTTGCGTTTTGTTCTAATTTGGCCAAAAGCTGCTGAACATTATTTTCATCGCGGTCGGCTTTAACCTTAGCAATTTTTTTGGTTTGAATTTTTCGGATGCTATCATCCACTTTAAATAGCGGAGGAGCAACTTCTTCTTGAACTGTGAATTTATTAACGCCTACAATTACTTTCTCATTATTTTCAATTGCTGTTTGATAGCGGTAGCTCGCATCTGCAATTTCTTTTTGCATGTAACCTTCCTCAATGGCACTTACTGCACCACCCATGGCATCAATTTTTTCGATGTATTTCCATGCTTCGGCTTCAATTTGGTTGGTTAGTTCTTCTACAAAATAACTTCCGCCCATTGGGTCAACAGTATCTACTACGCCACTTTCATACGCAATTATTTGTTGTGTACGTAAAGCAATACGAGCAGCATTTTCGGTAGGTAAACTTAATGCTTCATCAAATCCATTGGTATGCAAACTTTGTGTACCGCCCATTACAGCAGCTAAAGCTTGTAGGGTAACACGTACAATATTGGTATCAGCTTGTTGCGCTTGTAAAGTACTTCCTCCGGTTTGTGTGTGGAAACGTAACATTTGTGCTTTAGGATTTGTAGCTCCAAGTTCTTTGGCCATTTTAGCCCACATCCTACGTGCTGCGCGGAACTTAGCAATCTCTTCAAAAAAGTTGTTATGAGCGTTAAAGAAAAACGATAAACGTTGTCCGAAAACATTAATGTCTAATCCTTTTTCAATTGCAGCTTGCGCATATGCTTTGGCGTTGCTTAAAGTAAATGCAATTTCTTGAACTGCGGTACTTCCGGCTTCGCGTATGTGGTAACCACTAATAGATATGGTATTCCATTTAGGAACCTCTTTACTGCAATACTCAAAAATATCAGTAATAATGCGCATGCTTGGCTTAGGCGGATAAATGTAAGTACCGCGTGCAGCGTATTCTTTCAAGATATCGTTTTGAATAGTTCCAGAAATTTTTTGAATATCTGCACCTTGTTTTTTTGCCAAGGCAATGTACATAGCCAATAGGGTAGAGGCAGTAGCATTGATAGTCATTGATGTGGTGATTTTTTCCAACTCAATACCATCAAATAAAATTTCTATATCGCGTAAAGTATCAATAGCTACACCAACTTTTCCAACTTCACCTTCACTCATCATGTGTGTGCTATCGTAACCAATTTGTGTTGGTAAATCAAACGCCACACTCAAACCCATGGTGCCGTTAGCTAGCAAGTACTTGTATCGTTTGTTGCTTTCTTCTGCAGTACTAAAACCTGCGTACTGACGCATGGTCCAATGACGACCACGATACATGTCGGGCTGTATTCCGCGGGTGTATGGAAACTGTCCTGATAAATCCTCCATTTTAATTGGAGTGGTGTATAACGATTGGATTTCGATTCCTGAATCGGTAATTCTTTTGTCGCTCATAAAAAACGTATAAAGGTGTAAGAACCTACAATTGATTAATCAAACAATAAATGAAACTCTTTGCGTAAAAACTCCAATGCCATGTGGGTAGGAATACTTTCTTTCTCCATCATGTTCTCAAAAATAGCTTTGCTTAAATCAAGACCAACTGCATTAGGGCCAAGGCTACTGTATGCTGTGTTAATAATATTAATCATTTCCTCTTTAGCAATACGAACCATTTGCCAAGCTTGTGGCGATACGTATACTTGCTGAGAAACATTGTGGTTAAACTCGTTATTAATATCTTGAATCAATGCAATTTTTAACTGGGTAGCACTAATGCCCGGTTGGCTAACCCTGAAAATTAAATTATTCGGACTCATACGTTCCATCAAAATAACCACGCGTTCGTATGCTTGTAATTTTAGCGGAGTAATTAGTTTGTTGGTTTCTAATTTTAGCTCAGTTTGTCTGCGTTGATACTCATTGTCGAAAAAGTTTTTAAGCATATACTGTACAATACCAAAAACTACAACGGCCGGAATAATGTACTTTAAAACTTCTAGTAACGATAAAATATAATCTGTTGATTTTTCCATAATGTCTATTTTATTGGCAACTTGCCAAGCATGGGCGAATTTAATCACAATAAGCACTTCTGCAAAGCAGGTGTTTCTAAAATATGGCAATAAAACCCAAACCATGTGTAAAGGTGGGTAACTAAATGGCATTAAATGTTGTTGTAGAGTATTTTTGTTTAGTTAAGATGAAAAAAGCCAAACAAAACATAATCAGTACAGTAGGTAGCGAGCCCAAAGATTTTGAACGTGAAGAGCCCGTAGAAAAGCCCAAATCCAAAGGTGCTAAAAAAAATAGCGAGTCCACCCAAGGAAAATTAGCTTTTTTAAAGGACGAGCGTTTTTTAAAAATTACCGGGCTTGTATTTTTACTTACGTCCGTTTTTATGGCCTTTGCCTTTGGTTCGTTTTTGTTTAGCTGGCAATACGATCAAAACATAGCAAAAGGTTTGGGTTGGGATGTGTTTTTACAAAACGACCCTGATGCTGCTGAAAATATCTTGGGTAAACTTGGTGCATGGGTGGCTTATGTATTCATGTATAAAGGTTTTGGCATTTCATCTTTTGCCTTTGTACTTATTTTTGGGTTGATTGGCATCAAACTCTTAACAGACACCACTCCTTTACCAATTTTAAAAACCATTCGTTACAGTTTTTTTGGGGTATTGTGGTTATCGGTAACATTAGGTTTAATTTTTACTGATGTTTGGCAAATTTTAGGTGGAGCTTTTGGTCATTTTGGATACTTATACATTAAAGGATTAATTGGAACTGCAGGTGCCGCTTTAGGTTTGGTATTTTATCTTTTGGTGTTTTTGGTGGTGGTTTTTAATATTAAATTTTATCAACCCAAACCAAAACCCGAACCCGTTTTACCTGAAGAAACAAACGAGCCAGAAAATTTAGGAAACATTACTTTAAGTACCGCTGCATTGGCAGCGCAAGAGGCCGAAGCACAGCCATTAAACCCGGATGATTTTGTGTTAACGGTTAAAGAAAACGTTGTTGAACCAATTGAAGAGCCTCAACCCGAAAACGAACCTGAAATTGTTGAAGAACCGGTAGAAGAAATTCCTCCTGTAATTGAGCCCGAAGTTATTGAAGAACCAAAAACCGAAGAGGAAGAAAATACAGTTCCCATTGTGCCATTGGTTGCTGCAGGTGCAATAGCATCAACTTTGGCCAATGCCATTACTCCAGAACCAACTGAAACAACAGGTGTGTTAACTACCGATAGTGGTTTGGTGTTGGAAGTGCAAGAAACTCCGGAAGAAGATGAAGAAGTAGTAGAAAAACCCGAATACGGCAGCATCGATTCAGAATACGACCCAACATTAGATTTTAGCAACTATCAGTTTCCAACGTTAGATTTATTAAACGACTACGGAGGTGAGAGTAAATCAACAGTGGAGGCAGCCGAGTTGCAGATAAAAACCAAAATGATTGAGGATACCTTGAAAAACTACAACATAGGTATCAAAAAAATATCGGCTACTATTGGTCCCACCGTTACGTTATACGAAATAGTACCACAAGATGGTGTACGTATTGCCAAAATTAAAAACTTGGAAGATGACATTGCATTAAGTTTAGCCGCATTGGGTATACGCATCATTGCACCAATTCCCGGTCGTGGTACCATTGGTATTGAAGTGCCCAACGAAAAACCGGCTATGGTAAGCATGCGCAGTGCATTAAGCAGCGCACGTTTCCAAAATGCCGACATGGATTTGCCTATTGCGTTTGGTAAAAATATTCAGAACGAAGTTTTTGTGGCCGACTTAGCTAAAATGCCACATTTGCTTATGGCCGGTGCAACCGGACAAGGTAAATCGGTTGGGTTAAATGCTATTTTGGTTTCGTTGTTGTACAAAAAACATCCATCGCAAATTAAGTTTGTGTTGGTAGATCCTAAAAAGGTAGAGTTAAGTATTTATAAAACCATCGAGCGCCATTTTTTGGCTAAAATTCCGGGCGATGCCGATGCCATTATTACCGACACCAAGTTGGTGGTAAATACGCTTAACTCGCTTTGTGTAGAGATGGATACGCGTTATGATTTGTTAAAAGATGCACAAGTACGTAACCTTAAAGAATACAACGCTAAATTTATAAGCCGCAGGTTGGTACCAACCGATAAAATGCCACATCGTTTCTTGCCATACATTGTAGTGGTTATTGATGAGGTGGCCGATTTAATGATGACAGCCGGCAAGGAAGTTGAAATGCCTATTGCACGTTTGGCACAGTTGGCACGTGCTATTGGTATACATTTAATATTGGCTACACAACGTCCATCGGTAAATGTAATTACGGGTATGATTAAAGCAAACTTCCCGGCACGTGTGGCTTTCCGCGTATCACAAAAAACAGATTCGCGTACCATTTTAGATGCAAATGGTGCCGACCAATTAATTGGTAAAGGAGATATGCTTTACACCGTGGGCAACGATTTGGTACGTTTGCAATGTGCTTTTGTTGATACTCCTGAGGTGGATAGAATAGCCAACTTTATTGGCGACCAACAAGGTAAAGAGCCTTATATTTTACCTGAAGTAAAGAGCGATGAAGATGGCGAAAACGGTCCTGCAGAATTTGACCCACGTGAACGTGATAGTTTGTTTGAAGAAGCTGCACAAATCATTGTTCAACATCAGCAAGGATCAACCTCATTGTTGCAACGTAAATTAAATTTAGGTTACAACCGCGCAGGCCGATTAATTGATCAGTTAGAACGTGCAGGCATTGTTGGTCCGTTTAAAGGCAGCAAAGCCCGCGAAGTATTGGTAAGCGATATTATGCAATTGGAAGACAGGTTGGCCGAGTTACGCGAAAGGGGATAATTCCATTTGATATAATTTAATTTGGGCGTGCCCCCGAGGTTTCGCTGGGCTTCACTCGGGGTCGGGTTATTCGCGCTACAAGGTAGCTAGCTACTATCCCTCGCGCGGGAAAATAAAATCTAGTATTTAATTTACGGAATTAGGAAAAGACGATACTAATTTGGCGAATGAACTCTCAAAATTGTGATTTGATACTTAGAAAGCTAGTAGGAGTTAATTGACTTGTATAAATTGAAACAGTTGATTTGTTAATGAAAAAAAATAAATCTGTAAACATGAACTTAAAATTGAACGGCTGGGATTATTGTATTAGTGATTATAACAATAATGAGAATAAACTTCCATTGTTAAGTGTAATACCAGACAAAGATTATGTTGTACCCAAATCACTTTCAAAGTATTATGTTTTAAATTTTAATAGTGCAATGGCATTTATTAATAATAAATTCTACGTTTCACAACCCGATGATTTTAATGATTTGTTTGATTTTAATTTGAACTTAATTGATTTTTCTGGGCTCAGCTTCTCTGAAATAAATGTGCTTGCTAGTAATGAAAGAGAGAGATTAGAATTCTACAGGAAGTTTAGAGATGATAAAATCAATTTTTTGGAGGAAATTAGGAATAGTCTATACGCTTCTTGGATTTCTAATTTCGGAATACTATGTATGACGAAAGACAAATATAACGACCTCCTATGGGCACATTACACTAATAATAGAGGTTTCTTAGTTGAATTCGATTTCGAAAACTTTGGAGATAATTTTCTTGGTCCTTATCCAATTAATTACTTATCTGAGGTAAAGCCAATAGATTTCAGTAAAATTGACAAGAGTCTTGGTTTTTTTGTTACGTCATTAATAAAAAAAGAACCGTGGAAATATGAAGATGAATTTCGCTTTTTTTGCCTACCAGATATGAAAAAATGTTTTAAAGTATCAGGTCGCTTTTCTAATGCAGAGTTTAACTTCAATTCACAAGAGCGTTTAATTTCCTATTCCAGCGCATCCGTGATAAAAATAATCCTAGGCTTTAACTTTTATTTTGGTGAAGAGACTGAGACGGTTGGACAGTTTGAATATAAATTGAGGTTTAGATCAAAAGATGCTTTAATTAAAACTGCCCTTTTCAATAAGGTTATTCAAGAAAATTTTAGTATTGAACTTTGTGTAATGGATAGTTACAATTTAAACCTTTCTTCAATTCCGCTGGAAATATGCCATCTTGGAGGCACTACATATAAAATAAAAGAAATTCGACATTGAATTATTTGTTTGAACCTAGAAATATAGATTTAAAATAACTGTGAAAGCCGATTCAATGTGGTTGAAATAATTAATCAAGTATGTTACACTATGTATTTAATTTCTAAAGTAAGTATTAAATAAACCTATACTGTTATTGTAGATTTAATCAAACGCGTAGTAAAACCATTTTCAGTTATTTCAATGAAGTTATGGTCATGAATTATTATTTGAGCAATAGGATAATTAGACCTTTCTGTAAACCTGATTACTCCAACATTGTTTGGGACTCCGAATAAAACTTTTACCACCTCAGATTCTAAGTTGTTTTTTTTGAAGTAATATGTATCATCACTAAATTGATGTTCCTCCAATGTTATAATATCATCAGAGTTAGAAGATTTCCATTTGCCAACCAAGTTCATGTTTTCTTTTATATTTGCTCAAAAATATATAATGATATGCCATTAACCAAACACTTCCAGCTATTTACGTTATTGATGTTTTCATCATTTGTTTTGCTCGGCCAGTCTGATTGGAAAAAGTGTCTTACATCCGCAGACATTCATCTAGAAAATTTAAGATATGAAGAAGCCATAAAAGATGCGACCAAAGCCATAAGTCTCAATCCAAAATGTCTTGAAGCATATGAAATAAGGGCCTATGCAAGACATTATCTTGGCTTTCATGAAGATGAAAATCGAGATGTAAATTTTGTAATCGATAATTCAGAAAACCAATGTCACAATATATTCCGATTAAGGGCGATATGTAATCATCTATTAGGGTTTTATGAAAAATCGAACACGGATTTTGATCTCGCTATTAGAGTTAATGCTCAGTGCGGTAAATCAATACATGAAATAATATACATTTATGACTGGAAAGCCCTAAATTATGAATTGTTGGGTCAAGATGATAAGGCAATTCAGATATATCAATTGATAATAGATTCATCCGAAGAGTCCGCAATTAAATGCAAAGCTTTTGGAGCTATAGCATCGATATATGCAACTCCTAATTATAAAGATATGAGCTATAAAAAAGCTATACATTTTGGTACAATCGCCTTGGATTACGCAGATGATTCGTACAGCCAAAAAAACTGTCTAAAGTTCTTGATTTGGATATATGGAGAAATAGAGAGACGTCAGATTTATGATTTTGTTAGTGCATCAGAGGCAAAACAAAAGTACTGTACTTATATAGATCTATACATCAGCAAATTTCCAGAAGATGCCAGCGAATACAGAAGGTGTAAATAACACTTTATACATTCTAATAAGAGAAACATAAATTATGTATATAGTGATATTGAATTTGGTGTTTGTTTTATGATAATCATATTTTATAAGGTATAATGTTATGGCGAATTTGCTTTGAATTGATGATTAGTTCTAAAAACACACTTTGCTGAAACAAGTACACTACTTTTAAATTCAACCTATGACCAAAAACACTTCAATACTGTTAGGTGATTGTTTTGATAATTTCATCAGTCAACAAGTTAATTCAGGAAAGTTCTCATCAGCGGGTGAGGTGGTAAGAGCGGCATTAAGGTTATTTGAAGAAGAAGAGGCCAAAAAGGCGGAACTTATTAGCGAACTTAAGAAGGGAGAAAAATCTGGTTTCGTTAAAAACTTTGATAGAGATAATTTTTTAAAAACTATCCATCAAAAATATGTTTCAAAATAGCAAGTTAGTGACACTTCAGAATAGTAGCATAACTTATGGCCACCCAAAAAGTAAAAATACAAACACTTGCCGAAATGAAGGATAAGTACATCGGTAAGGTAGGTTCGAAGGAACGCGATAGTTATGAGTATGAACTCAGCATGGATGTACTAAGTAAAATGATAAAAGCAGCAAGGCAAGAACGAAATTTAACTCAGGAAGAATTGGGTAAGTTAGTAGGCGTGCAAAAGGCTCAAATATCTAAGTTAGAATCTAGTGCAAATAGCGCTACTGTTGCCACTATTTTGAAAGTATTTAAAGCATTAAAAGCCGAGATTCATTTTAACGTGAAGCTGGAAGATAATTTTGTTAACTCGTCTAATTGATAATATATAGCAATTGTTGATGCTCACATCAAAATCAGTCCAAACGAGTTGAACACTTTTGAAACAGTTTTAAGCATACAAAGGCTTTTGCGGTTTTGTAATATTGGCTAATATTTAAATAAATAATCGAAAGTCATGACATTATCAGCTATAAAAAACAAATAGATACCTATTTGCCTCTTTTAAGTGCCAAACAGCAGGTATTGGTATTGGAGATGATTAAAAGCTTTTTACATGTTGATGATGAGGCTAAAAGATCATCGTTAAAACAATACAATAAAGAGATAAATGAGGCTGTTGCAAGCATAGAGCAAGGTGATTTTGTTTCCCACAAAGATGCGTTGAACGAATTGTTGGAATGGTAATAACCAAGATGAAAATCAGCAGTAATTGATGAGTCTTGTACAAGATTTTTTTACCCTTGTTCTTTATACCAATAATTGGTATCTTTGATTCAAATTTAAAGTTATGGCTAAAAATACTTCAATACTGTTAGGTGATTATTTTGATAATTTCATCAGTCAACAAGTTAATTCAGGAAAGTTCTCATCAGCGAGTGAGGTGGTAAGAGCGGCATTAAGGTTATTTGAAGAAGAAGAGGCCAAAAAGGCGGAACTTATTAGCGAACTTAAGAAGGGAGAAAAATCTGGTTTCGTTAAAAACTTTGATAGAGATAATTTTTTAAAAACTATCCATCAAAAATATGTTTCAAAATAATGGCTTATCAAATTAGTAAAGAGGCCCAAAATGATATTGAAAACATATGGCTTTACACTTTTGAAACATGGTCTATAGAGCAAGCTGATAGGTATTTTAAGTTAATTATTGACGAATTTGAATACTTGGCGAATCACCCTGAATCAGGAACAAACTGCAACCATATTAGAAAAGGTTATTACAAGTCGAAGGTTAAATCTCATCTTATTTTTTATAAGTTCAACGCTAAAAAAAACGAAATTGAAATCATCAGGATATTGCATCAACAAATGGATATTGAAAGCAGGTTAAATGAATAACAGTAAATATCCAAACAAAAGATACAACTTTATTAACTCATATTAAAACATCACCCCACAAAAAAGCCCCCAAAGTTATTGGAGGCTTTTGAAATTATAGTACTAATAAAATTAGTGAGTAGCTAAGTAGCTGGCAATACCTTCAGCAGTATCTTTTAAGCCATCTTTTCCTTTGTTCCAATCAGCAGGACAAACCTCACCGTTTTCTTCAAAGTATTGTAATGCATCAACCATACGTAAAGTTTCGTCAACGCTACGGCCTAATGGTAAATCGTTAACCACTTGGTGGCGAACAATACCGTTTTTATCAATTAAAAACAAACCACGGTAAGCTACGCTGTCTTCGCCTTGGTTACCAATCCAAATCATTTCACCGTTGTCATCGTAGTTGTAATGACCAGCCAATACACCATAGTTTAATGCGATGGTTTTGTTAACATCTGCAACCAATGGGTATTTTACACCTTGAATACCACCATCGTTTTGTGGGGTATTTAACCAAGCCCAGTGGCTAAATTTAGAATCGATAGAGCAACCTACAACTGCTACATTGCGTGCTTCAAATTCTTCCATTCTGCGTTGGAAAGCGATAATTTCTGTAGGGCAAACAAAAGTGAAATCTAATGGGTAAAAGAAAAATACCACATGTTTTTTACCGATGAATTGCTCTAATGAAAAATCTTCAACAAACTCACCACCGTTTACTACGGCAGAAGCTTTAAACGAAGGTGCTTTTTTTCCTACTAACATTGTCATATTATTTAAGTTGTTATTTTAATGTAATGGTGCAAAGTTAACCCTTGCACCATTATCAAAAACTCATTTTTTGTTTAATAATCAATAATTAAAAGTTATCCATTCATTGATGCCAGGAATTCTTCGTTGCTATTGGTATTTTTCATGTTCTTCAACAATACATCCATAGCCTCTTCTGCGTTCATGTCGGCAATGTGGTTACGCAATACCCATACGCGTTGTAAGGTTGCTTTATCCATCAATAAGTCCTCGCGTCTGGTACTACTTGCCACAATATCAATTGCAGGATAAATACGTTTGTTGGCCAATCTTCTATCCAGTTGAAGTTCCATGTTACCGGTACCTTTAAACTCTTCAAAAATTACCTCATCCATTTTACTTCCTGTTTCTGTTAAAGCAGTAGCAATAATGGTTAACGAACCGCCATTTTCAATTTTACGTGCCGCACCAAAAAAGCGTTTTGGTTTGTGTAAAGCATTGGCATCAACACCACCTGATAATATTTTACCCGATGCAGGTTGAACCGTATTAAACGCACGTGCCATACGTGTAATCGAGTCTAATAAAATTACTACATCATGTCCGCACTCGGTCATGCGTTTCGCTTTTTCTAAAACAATGTTTGCAAGCTTAACGTGTTTCTCTGCAGGTTCATCAAATGTACTTGCAACTACCTCTGCACGCACGCTACGTTGCATATCAGTAACCTCTTCCGGACGTTCATCAATCAATAAAATAATTAAATAAACCTCAGGGTGATTTTTAGCAATGGCATTGGCAATGTCTTTTAATAAAATGGTTTTACCTGTTTTAGGTTGAGCCACAATTAAACCACGTTGACCTTTACCAATAGGTGCTATTAAATCTATAATACGGGTTGAGTATGACGATGCGTTTTTTGATAAATTTAATTTCTCGTCAGGGAAAAGTGGCGTTAAATGTTCAAACGCAACACGGTCTCTAATTTCAGCAGCGCTGCGTCCGTTCACCGATTCTACTTTAATTAAAGCAAAATATTTTTCGCCTTCTTTTGGCGGGCGTATGGTACCTCTTACGGTATCACCTGTTTTTAAGCCCAATAATTTTATTTGCGATGGAGATACATAAATATCATCCGGAGATGGTTGATAGTTGTAATCACTCGAACGTAAAAAACCGTAACCATCAAGCATGGTTTCTAAAACACCTTCGCTGCTTACTATGCCTTCAAGCTCTTGCAATAAAGCTTGTTGTTGTTGTATGCGCTCGTTGCGTTCGTTACGCTCGTTGTTGCGTTTTTCTTTCCAGTTATTATTACCGTTGTTTGGGTTGTTTTGCTGATTGTTATTACTGTTGGTATTGTTTTCAACCTCGGTTGTTACCGGTGTTTCTTCAACACTATTTTGCGGTGCTTGTTGTGTTTCTAAAACAGGTTGAGGTTGTTGTTGTTCCTCTTCTTGTTTTGTTTCAGCTACCGGAGCAGGTGTAAAATCAATATCATCTAATAAGCTTTCTGATGAGGTATCCATCATGCGCTCTTCACTTACTACTTTGTCTTCTCCTTTTTTAGGGCGACCTCTGCGTTTTTTTGGTGCATCATCAGCACCGGGGGTATTTGTATTTTCGTTCATCTTTATTTGTTCAAGCAATTGCTCTTGCTGAATAACAGCGTTAATTAATTCTTGTTTGCCCAAATCGTTAACATCCGGAATGTTTAACGAATGAGCCACCTCGCGTAATTCCGAAATTAACATATCGGATAACGTAGCTTTACTGTACATCAAAAAAAATTAAATTAATAAGATCTTGTTTGATTGCTTTGCCTTGCACTGTTTCCGTTAATACACCTAAAAGCTTTTTATGGAATGTGTTAGAGCAATGGAAGAATTTCCGACTGCAAGGTAAAAATAAAATTGAATAAGCAAAATAATTTTATTGTTTGCTGATTTTTAGGCTGCTGTGGCAACTTCAAGTCGTCAATAAAACCTAGGTTAAGCATTAAACTTGTTGGGATTTAACTCTGTAAAGTACTTCACCTTTTTAATAAAATGATCAGCAACTATACTGCCCCTGTAAATGCCATGTAACTGACTAAATGGTTTGAAATTTTGGTTGATTTTACGCAGTTTCCACCATTTACTAAACTTAAAAAAGTAATCGGAGTGCGCTTTATGAATGGCCAAACTATACTTTGGTAAACCATTCATCATAAAAAATATAGAACTTAATAAATCTAAGAAAGAACGCACCGGGATTAACCACAGCAAGGTGCTTACCGGTAAATTTTTGGTAAGCATAATTAAGTTGTTTCTAAAGTTTAAGTATGTTTTTTGCGGACTTTGTTTATTCAATGTTCCACCACCAACGTGGTAAACAGCCGATTGAGGAACGGTAACTAAAGTATGCCCTGCAAGTTGCATGCGCCAACACAAATCAATTTCTTCCATGTGGGCAAAAAAGTGTTCGTCAAAACCATGCAGTTTTTTAAACACCTCTGCACGCACAAACATACATGCGCCCGTTGCCCAAAAAGCTGAGTGGATATCATTATATTGTCCTTTATCTTCCTCTAACACTTCAAATATTCGGCCCCTGCAAAATGCATAACCAAATACATCTATGTAACCACCACCTGCACCGGCATATTCAAATTTTTGGCGGTTGTTATAATCCAACATTTTGGGTTGAGCAGCAGCAATGGTTTTATCATTTTCCATGGCTTCAATTACCGGTTCAATCCAATTTGGGGTAACTTCAATGTCATTATTCAACAACACAAAATAATCGGCAGTAATATGTTTTAATGCATGGTTGTAGCCACCTGCGTAACCGTAGTTGTCGTCATTTTTTACAATGGTGATGTTCGGGTAATTTGCTTTTACAAACGCAATAGAATCATCATCTGAGTTGTTATCTGCAACAACAATTTCCAGATTGCTGTATGTAGACTTTACCAAAAAAGGTAAAAACTGTTCCAGCAAATTTCTGCGATTCCAGTGTATGATAACTACGGCTACTTTGGGTTGTTGCATATCAACTATTTATTTTTAAAAGGTACAAATACAAAACTTGCACCTTTATCGGTTACCAATAATACGCACATAAATTTAGCGGCATCTTTAAAAGCGGCTTTAAAACTTTCTTCACGATCTTTGGTAACAATGTTTTTCTCTAATAAATCTTCAAGCACGGTAGCACTGATGTTAAACGAGCGTGTAAACTCGGTAGCATCAATAATCATATCGCCAATTTTAACGGGCTCTTGGTGCGCAATAAAAATAGGATACTTGCTAAATCCTTCGCGTAAAATATCAGCCGAAACTTCTTTCAGCATATCGTTGTAAAAAGCCAAATCATCCTTTAACAACTCTAAGTTTACTGTCATTTCGTTATCCATTCTGCCTTAATTTTTAAGTGCTAACAATGCAATATTTTCTACGTGGTGTGTGTGTGGAAACATATCAACCGGTTGCACGTAGGTTACTTCGTATTTATCCTGCATCATGGCAATATCGCGTGCTTGTGTTGCAGGGTTACAGCTTACGTATACAATTTTTGGTGCAGCAACTTCCAATATTTTAGCTATTACATCCGGGTGCATACCCGCACGTGGCGGATCGGTAATAATAACATCTGGTTTACCATGTTTTGCAATCAACTCATCATTCAACACATCTTTCATATCACCTGCATAAAAGTGTGTATTGGTAATGTTATTCAAAGCTGCGTTTATTTTAGCATCTTCAATAGCCGCTTCTACGTTTTCAATACCTACAACTTGTTTGGCCAGTTTAGAAACAAATAATGCAATAGAACCTACACCGGTGTACAAATCATACACATTTTCGTTTCCGGTTAATCCTGCTAATTCACGTGTTTTGCCATACAAAGCTTGTGTTTGCAAGGTATTGGTTTGAAAAAATGATTTAGGACCAATTTTAAATTTAAGGTCTTCCAACATTTCAATCAAATGATCTTCGCCACTAAACACATTTACTTCCAAATCATAAATGGTATCATTCATTTTTGGGTTGATGATGTATAACAACGAAGCAATTTGCGGAAACTTTTCTTTAATGTGATTCAGTATCGCTTCACGTTTTTCTTGGTCCTCTTTTTTAAAGCAAAGAATCACCATCCACTCACCTGCAATAGTATTACGCAAAATAATGTTGCGTAAAAAACCTTCTTGATTATACGGATTAAAAAATTCGTAGCTATTTTGTTTACCAAAATCGCGAACGGCATTTCTAATTTCATTAGCCAACGGATGTTGCAAGTAACAATGTTCTACGTCAAAAATTTTATCAAACCTTCCGGGTATGTGGTAGCCAAGTCCTTTGCGTTCATCTTCACTCATGGCTTCCAACTCATCCATACTGGTAACCCACTTTCTATCAATAAAACTAAACTCACATTTGTTTCGGTAATAAGTAGTGTTTTCACTACCTATTACGGGTTTTAATTCAGGGAAAGGAAACTTACCAATTCGTTCAAAAGCATCAAGTACTTGTTGCTTTTTAAAACGCAACTGTGCCGGGTAACTCATTTGTTGCCATTTGCAACCACCGCATAAACCAAAATGCTGGCAAAAGGTATCAATTCTATCTGCACTTGGTTTTACAATATTTTGTATGGTGGCAAAGCTAAATGTTTTTTTATTGCTGTTTACCCTAACATCAACCACATCACCGGGCACGGCATAATCAACCATAATTACTTTATCGTTGTGGCGTGCAATACTTTTTCCTTCGCTACCGGCATTGGTTATTTCTAATTGCTCGATGTTGTAAGGTATAAATTTTCTTTTTCGCATAAAGGTGCGAATATAGCTAATTGAAGCAAGTATCGCCTCAATAAAAAAATACGATTTAAAGTTTAGTATTCGCCCAAAACGCGCCTAATGGCTTCAGGAAAATGGCGCATTTCCAATGCAGAAATGTAGGCTTGAATATCGTTTAACGTAAAGGTTGGTTTAACATCAAACTTGGCCTGAAAAATAATGGCACCATCATCATATTTTTCGTTTACAAAATGAATGGTAATGCCATGTTCAGTTTCTTTTGCGGCCAATACTGCTTCATGTACATGATGTCCGTACATGCCTTTTCCTCCGTATTTAGGCAGCAATGCAGGATGAATATTGATGATTTTATTCGGGTATTGTTTAACCAAATACTCAGGTATCAACCATAAAAAACCGGCCAATACAATTAAACTTGGGTTATATGGGTTGAGCAATGCGTTAAATTCTGCTTCGTTTTTAAAAGTAGCACGGTTAAAAACATGTACCGGAACATTAAACGGTTTCATACGCTCTATCACTTTCGCATCGGGGTTGTTGCAAAATAATGCAGCTACTTTTATGTTGGGATGATTGGCAAATTGCTCACAAATATTTTGTGCGTTTGTGCCACTACCTGAAGCAAAAATTACTATGTTTTTCAAACCTATAAATAATTAAAACTCCAGTTCAGAAATCACTACTTTTTGGAAGAATGAATCTACATTATTGTTACCATTTAGCAGATGCAGCGGAACAGTTAAAGTTACAAAATCGGTTTTGTTACGTTGTGTATTGATACGCTTTGCCATTACATTGTTTGGCCCTGTCCATGCAGGCGCACCGCCTGGCCCAAATGAACGTAATTGCGCACTTGCCAAACTATCATAAGTATATAAACCAGATGATGAAGTGTAGGTATAAAACGGACGCGGATAAGTAACAATACCCGTTGCTTTTAATGTAGGCCAGTTGCTATACCCAGTTACCAAATCGCCTGATGCCATGCGGAACGAACGACCCGGATTATCAACTAATCTTTCTATGGGTGTAAAGCTAAAGAATGGTGCATTTAAAGCCACATCATTTGGTATTTCTAATACCATAAATATTTTACCACCGTTATTAAAAAATGGCAAGGTTGCATTTTGTGCAGTTCCTAAACTGCGCGTTGGGTCTTCGGTTACCCATACAATACGGTTAAAAAAGTCGAATGTTTTAGAGGTTGTAAATTCATCAGCCGGAAACTCATCCAATAAAGAATTTACTACATCGTAGTTGCTGTAGTTGCTACCTAAATTATTAATACGCGCACCGTAAAAATTGGTAATGTTGTTTTTGTTGCTGATGTAATCGTTTATAAATAACAAACCATTTTTAGGTTCACGAACAAATACTTTTGCATTAACCCACGCAGATTGAGCACCGGTGCGGTCTTTGCAGCGTATGTAAATGGTGTTGGTATCGTTTAGCAAACCACCGGTAAGTTTTTGGCTAAACGGATTGGTTTGGTTGTTATTGTACAATATAAAGTTTCCGTTAAAACTACCGTTTACACGCTCGCCAACAAAAGTAGCTGCACTAACACTTGGTGGTAGTTGTAAGGTGTTGTTAACAGTATCATTTAATCCAACTTCAACAACTGCAATATCCGCTAAACCATCTACATCGGTTAATATCCAGCTGTAACGAAATGCAGGAAAAGCAACTGTTTTTTGGCCTGTACTAAAATCAAAACTTACGTTTGGTGTAGTGTTTCTAACCGGGTAAGTTGTACCTGCCGGAGTGGGATCAACCACACCATTGTTATCAACCGCTCTTACAAATATTCTTATATCGGCAGTATCACTACCAGCAGGAAGGCTTAACAAAAATGTACCACTTTGCTTATCTGTAAATTTCCAGGTTTGCATGTTGTCTGTACTCACCTCAAAACCCTTAATGAATCCGGTTTTTACACTTCCCCACCAATGTGCTTCAACAGTAGTTGTGTAGCGACTGTCGCCACTGCGATAAATACTGTCTACAACCATAAAAGTTTCGGGAGTGCCTTTGTCCAGTCTATCGCCTTCAAAATCTTTTTTACACGATATTACCGAAACGGCAAGCAATAAATACAGTGTTATATGTTTTAGCAATTGCATGTTATCTTGTTATCAATTCAACAAAAGTAGTACTTAAACCGGTGATGTAAAGTTAAGTTTTTGTTTGATTTAGGAGTTGGTGTTGTATTTTAATAGCAACATTTTTAATGCCGTATCGGCAGCTTCAATTCCTTTATTGCCGTGTTTCCCTCCGGCCCTGTCAATGGCTTGCTGTTGGTTGTTTGGGGTAAGCACACCAAATACAATTGGTTTATTGTATTTTAATCCGACATTGGTTACTCCGTTTGCGCAAGCATCACAAATAAAATCGAAATGGCGGGTTTCGCCTTGTATTACACAACCAAGGGTAATTACTGCATCAACGTGTTTTTGAGCAGCTAAAAATTGTGCGCCCAATGGCAACTCAAAACTACCGGGTACATGATGAATAAGAATGTGTTTTTCTTTTACACCCATTGCCGTTAGGTGCGAGTATGCTCCGGCTAACAATGCGTTGGTTATTTCAGGATTCCATTCGGCCACCACAATACCAATGGTAAGTTTTTTAAAAAGTTTGTTAGGCTCTAAGCTGGTAACCGATAAATTTTTTAGTTGCGTTGACATGTGCGCGAAGGTAAGGTTTTGAAAACATACCTCAAAGGGTGAGCGTATGGAGCATAAAAAAAGGCCGAATCACGCAGTGATTCGGCCTTCTCAATATGTTAAGCAATTAGTTTTCTGCTTTTAACGAT
Source organism: uncultured Chitinophaga sp. (assembly GCA_964603255.1). Lineage (GTDB taxonomy): Bacteria > Bacteroidota > Bacteroidia > UKL13-3 > UKL13-3 > UBA6183. Next base: position 3,091 of record CAZRVA010000002.1, on the reverse strand, counting down.
GATGCTCTGGCAATGTATTTATCAATATCAGTTGCTTCCTGTGCATCAGGGTAATCGTTTTTAATGCTATTGTATGCTTCAACTGCATCGCTGTAGTTTTTTAACTCTTCAAATGCAATACCTGCTTTTTTGAAGAATACCGGTGAGGTTAACTTGTTCTTGCTCATGCGGGCAGCTTTTAAGTACTGTTTTGCACCTTTTTCAATATCACCACTCTCTACATAAGCATCACCTAATAAACCTGCTGCTAATGGACCAATCAATGCGTTATCTGAGCTAAAGCCTTCTAACATATCCACAGCACCAGCGTAATCGCCTGTACGTAACATACAAATACCAGCATAATAATGTGCTAAATTACCTGCTTTTGTACCGCTGTATTCGCTTGCTATATCAGCAAAACCTTTAAACGTACCGTTGCCTTTTAATGCCATGTTAAACGAGTCAACATCAAACATTTGTTGTGCTTTAAAAATTTCTACTTGTGCTTCTTGTTCGCGTGGTTCGAAGTAGAATTGTTTTAAGCCAAAATATCCGGCTACTGCAACTACCAACACCAAAATACCGGTGTTGATGTTCTTTTTGTTTTTAGTGTAAAAGTCCTCAACCTTGTGCGTAGTGTTTGCTAAGGCTGCATCTAAATCTAGATTATCGTTCTTCTTGTCTGTCATATTAAAATTAATCGGGTAAATAAATTACTCAGGTTTCAAGTATACAAAAATTATTCTCTAATAAAAGGATAATCTGATTGAACGTATACATCTTCCCATAAAGCCTCTGCTTCAGGCCATGGTGAGTTTTCGGCAAACTCTACTGCATCAGCTACAATGGCTTCAATTTTGGCTTCTACTTCATCAAACCATTTTTCGTCTGCAAATTTGTTTTTAAGCATGGTTGTTTTAACCACCTCAATCGGATCTTTCTTTTTGTATTCTTCTACCTCTTCTTTGGTACGGTATTTTGCAGGGTCGCTCATACTGTGGCCACGATAACGGTAAGTACGAATTTCAAGGTAAGTTGGTCCTTCGCCTTTACGCGCTCTGTCTGCGGCTTCTGCAATAGCCTCGTGTACAGTTTCAGGTTTCATTCCATCAACTACAAAACTTGGCATGGCATATCCGGCACCAATAATACTCATATCTGTTACGTTGGTAGTACGTTCAACCGAAGTACCCATGGCGTAACCATTATTTTCTACAATAAAAATTACTGGCAGTTTCCACAACATTGCCATATTAAATGTTTCGTGTAATGCACCCTGACGAGCGGCACCATCACCAAAACTACAAACAGTAACTTGGTCGCCACCCCTGTATTGATCAGCTAAAGCTATACCTGCACCTAAAGGAATTTGTCCGCCCACAATACCATGCCCGCCAAAAAAATTGTGCTCTTTGCTAAAAATGTGCATACTTCCGCCTTTTCCTTTGCTGCAGCCAGTTACTTTTCCGTATAATTCTGCCATTACCTCACGTGCCGATACACCCAATGCTAGTGGATGGGCATGATCGCGGTAGGCAGTAATGTGTCTGTCGTCTTTGCGTGTTGCACTAACAGTACCCGCAACAACAGCTTCCTGACCGATATATAAATGGCAAAAGCCTTTTATTTTTTGTTGTCCGTATAGTTGAGCTGATTTCTCCTCAAACCTGCGCATAAGCAACATTTGCTCGTACCAGTTCTCGTAAGTTTCTTTCGTAAATTTTGTCTTTGCCATAATGTTTCGAAGAACTGCAAAACTAATAAATTTCGGCATTGTGCAAAGCCTTTATATAAGCACTGATAATGAGTGGATTATTTTAAAATTTGACAAAAACCAACCTTCAAAAGTATATTCGCACGGCATGCTTGCTATCAAATCACTCCAATTACAGCAGTTTAAAAACTACTCCTCGGCAAAAATTAACCTCAATAGTCAGGTAAATTGTTTTGTGGGAAAAAACGGAGCAGGCAAAACCAATGTGCTTGATGCGGTTTATTATTTATCGTTTACCAAAAGTTATTTTAACCCTACCGATTTGCAGCATGTTTTGCATGGCGAAAATTACTTTAGTATTTCGGCCACATACAACCGAAACGATTTAGACGAAACTGCTTTTTTGTTTTTTGAAAAGGGCAAAAAGGTGCTCAAAATAAACAATAACGAGGTTAAAAAATTTAGCGAACACATTGGGCATTATCCTTTGGTAATGATTACCCCAAATGATATTATGTTGTTGCATGAGGGCAGCGAAGAGCGCAGGAAATTTTTGGATGGCATGATATCGCAATTGGATAAAGTATATTTAAACGATGTGTTGATGTATAACCGGGTGTTGGAGCAACGCAACAAACAACTTAAAATGTTTGCCGAGTATGGTCAACTTGATAACACGTTGCTTGAAACCTACAACGCATTATTAGTAAAACATGGTACTGCCATTTACCAAAAGCGTAAAAGTTTTTTGGATGATTTTGTGCCTGTGTTTAACAACTTTTATAAGCAAATTGCCAATGCAAGCGAAGAAGTAAATATTAATTACCAAAGCGATTTGTTGGAGTTTAGTTTAGCGCAATTGTTGCAAGAAAATACCCAGCGCGACCTCGCTGCACAACGCACCACAAAAGGAATTCATAAAGATGAGTTGGAGTTTTGCATAAATGGTTTTGCACTAAAAAAAATGGGTTCTCAGGGTCAACAAAAGTCTTTTATCATTTCATTAAAACTGGCCCAATACAATTACTTAAAAAACAGAACTACTGTTAAGCCGCTTTTATTGTTGGATGATATTTTTGAGAAACTGGATGAACAACGTTTGAATACTTTGTTAACCATGATTGCCAAAGGCGAGTTTGGACAAATTTTAATAACCGATACACACCTTGCCCGACTAAAAGAAGTGTTTAGCACCATGCCTGAAGTAGCTGTAAAATATTTTATGGTTGATGCAGGGACAATTCGGGAAATAGAGTAGGGGGAAGAAATTCGAAATCCTAAATCCGAAAATCGAAACTCGAAATTGACTTTGCTGAATTACGATCTACAATATCGAATACTGAAACGTAGTTCAGCGGAGCTAATAATGAATGATGAATATCGAATGTTTAATAT
>CAZRVA010000001.1:0-83549 GCA_964603255.1 uncultured Chitinophaga sp. | reverse complement strand
TTCATGATGTCAACAATCTTTACGATAAATTTAATGTTATCGCCTTCTTTAATAAATGCCGGTCTGCTTTGGCCAAAGCTATTCATAAAGAAAGTATCTGCATTAATTAATAACTCTGCACTATCACCAACACTTAATAACTCAAATGCTTTGCGGAAGTTTGGTTCGTTTACAGGAATGTAAACCGGGCTGTTTTTGCTAAAGGTTTCAACCAAAGTAGAGTCGGTTGATTCGATTGCAAGTTTGTAGTTCATGTACATCACTGCGTTCGAATCGCCATCAACTGCACGACCTTCAGTGTTATCAGTAATAATACGGTATTTAACACCGTTTTCGGTTGTTTTGTATCCACCGCATGCCACGGTAAATAAGGCTGCAACAGCAGCTAAAAGGTATATTGACTTTTTCATTTTTATGTTAAACTAATAAATGTTTGTAGGCTACAAGTGCCTCTTTAAATTTTGTTTCAACAGTTGCTATGTCGTCTTTGCTTTCGCCACCTGCTGCGTTAAAATGGCCGCCTCCATTAAAATAAGTTTTTGCAAACTCATTAGCCGGAAACTTTCCTTTACTTCTAAAACTCATTTTACGTGCAACGGTTCTATCAACAATCAACACCGAAAAATTAATACCTCTAATGGCTAGCCCATAGTTTACCAATCCTTCGGTATCTCCGGTTATAATGTTGTAGCGTTTTAATTCTTCGGCAGTAACACAAATTAATGCCGTATTGAACTCGCGTAACAATTGCATTTTTTCATTTAAGCAAAAGCCAATAAAACGCATTCTGTCGTACGAGTAGTTATCGTAAATGTGTTCGTAAATTAAATTGGGTTTAGCACCTTTGGCTAATAGTTGCGCAGCTACGCGGTGTGTACTTGGGTAGGTGCTTCCGTGTTTAAACGAAGCGGTATCTGTCATAATACCTGCGTACAAACAGTTGGCAATATCTTCATTCACCAAATCAGCATCACCAAACAAATCAATCATTTCATAAATTAACTCGCAAGTACTGCTGCGTTGGGTATTGTGTAATTGATAAGCGGCAAAATTTTCAGGTTCCAAATGATGGTCAATCATTACCTTTTTTGCACTGCTTGCTGCCACCAATTCACCCATTTGATTAATGCGTTTTAGTGCATTAAAATCAAGACAAAAAATAAAATCAGCATGGGCAATTAAACTTGCCGAGTGATCTGGCTCTGCTTCAAAATCAATAACAGTTTGCTCGTTTGGCATCCACTTTAAAAAATCGCCATAATCTGTAGGCGATACCACAACAGGTTTAATGCCTTTTAATAGTAAATAGTTGTACAACCCCAACGAAGAACCCAAAGCATCTGCATCGGGTTTATGGTGCGTTGTAATTACTATGTTCGGTTTAACAGCGGCTTCCAGCAGCGGTTTTATTTCTATAATATTGTTCAGAGAATGAAAATTTTAAGTGTGCAAAGGTGCTAAAAAGGAATGGATAAAGCAAAGTATTGAGATAAGTTTAAGTAACTATTTACATATGGCTAAAATGCCTCATTTAAAGTAACATAAAACGCCTGCAAACCGTTGTGTCCTCGGGCATAATCAATCCTAAAGTTAATTTTTTCGCGAGGTATGGCTTTTACCCTTAATCCAATGCCATACATAGGTTTTACATTTTGATGGAGGTTTTTGGGTACATCGGCCACATTACCCAAGCCGGCAAAGGCAACCATACCAATGGGTCCCCAAATTTGTTTGCGTAACTCGGCCTGCATACTCAACTCTTGTTTATCGCGGTACCGGCCAAAATAATATCCCCTAAAATAACTTTCGTTACCTAAAGTTCCCATGGCACGGTAGGGTATATCACCATCATTAAACGATGCATAAGTTTGCACAGCCAATACATTTTCGTTCCACAGCTTAAAATATTTTCTTGCATCAACAGTAATGTTACTAAATGTGCTGCTGCTACCGGCTTGTTTATTTTTGATGGATGTGGCTATATCAACAATATGTCCTCTAGTTGGAAAATAAATATGGTTGCGGTTATCAATAGTAAAAACAGGGCCAATACCAAAATAATGATAACCATTAATACCTGTTACACCCGATGTAGGAACTAAACTTCCTGCATTGTGTTTAATGTTAAAGAGGTTTTCGTAATCTAACTGTAAGCCCAGGTATATGCCTTTTTTTATCAATCGTGTAGCTTTTATGTTGGCTTTGTATTGATTAAAACGGTATAACTCCTTATTGCTTTCGGGTGTATTGTTGCCAATGCCCCAATAGTTTTCAATAAAATTACTGTATTGCAACAAGCCGCGCAAACTGTATTTATTGTTGGTGGTAAACACCTCAAACATGGGCCTAATGCTAAGTTGATTGTTTTGCGTATAACTTACATTTAACCTAACAACAGATGGCCTTGTAATGCTGTCGTTATTTTTTGCCCTAAAAAAATGGGAGGCCGAAACGCCCAATTGCCAACGTGTTTCGGGTTTGTAAGAAACAATAGGAACAATAAACAAGTATTTCTTTTTTGGCTTGGCCGAGTCGCCTTGCACAATTTTATAGCCCCAATCCATGGTGCGCAATACAAAGTTTTTTTGTTGCGCAAATGCAGTGGTATAACATAAAATAAATGTTGCAGCTATTGCTTGTTTAAAACCTAAAGCCATTTTGTACCTATACTGTTTATTCGGTAGCCAAGGTTTATACCAACGCTACGTGTGTTCAGGTTAACAAAACTACTTTTAAAAATGTTAAGATTGCTATCGTGGGCATAAAATGCGCTGATGTACCATTTGGGGTGGTTGTAGCCTGCAAATATTTTGGCGTGAAAAGCGGCATCTATTGGCAAGCCTGTTTTAAAACCTATGTTTGATTGTGAGGTGTACCAACCACTGCCAAAACCTAAAAATATTGATGGAGAAAAGAACCATCTGCCGTTTTTTGATAAGAAATTATGACCATAACCTGGCCTTAAACTAAAGGTAATAAAACGCATTTGTTTTAATCCTGCTAAGTCAGAAAAGTTAGGTTCATTGTCAATAATTGGAGCAATAATAGATGAGTCGGCCAGTAAGTTTCTGAACTGAAAATTGGTTAACAACAAAAAAGAGCCGGCAGATTTTATTTGTTGCTCTTGCTGCGAAAATGCCGAACGCATCGAGAATTTTTTGTGGTTGGCCGCATAAAAAAAGTTAAACCCACCATTAGAAACATAAATGTCTGGTCTGATGGTAGCGGTTGTAAAATCATTTCTTCCACGTTGCATGCCTTGGAAATACCTGTAATAAATTTCGCCACCAAATTTGCGTTGAAAGTATCCGAATGAAAAATCGTAGTACTGACTTTTTCCGCGCTTTCTTTCATCACTTTCAGTACCTGGTAACTGAAAGCCAAGCGCAACAGTAAAATGTCTAAACCCAAACGCAAAACCAGCCTGACCTTTTACGTTTGGTTGTAGTTTTATCCCAAAATCTTTGTCCTTTCCTATTGGGTTTACAAGCACATCAATATCTGTTAACCACGAGTTAAACTGTACGTTGTACTTACGCTTAAAAGTTTTAATATAGGTAGTATCACCGCCATCTGCAATTGCAGTGTATGGGGTGATACTAAAAATGAACAGGGCTATAATTAGGGATATTGATTTCATTAAGGCATCAAGCGTCCGTACATGCGTGGGAAAGGAATACTTTCACGAACATGTGGTAATTTACATACCCAAGTTACCAAGCGCTCTAATCCTAAGCCAAAACCAGAGTGTGGCACTGAACCATATCTGCGCAAATCCAAATACCATTCAAAAGCTTGCATTGGTAATTGATGTTCGTTTATTTTATCAATCAATAAACTTAAGTCGGTTTCACGCTCACCACCACCAACAATTTCACCATAACCTTCAGGTGCCAATGTATCAACACCACGTGCAAAGTTACTGTTATCCGGGTCGCGTTTTAAGTAAAATGCTTTTACTTCATGTGGCCAGTTGTATACCATAATTGGTCTATCAAACAAACGAGTTAATACAGTTTCATCACTACCACCAAAATCGTTACCGTACTCAAAATTACGTGCGCTGTTTAACCAGCCCGGTATGTTTCTTTCTTGTTCTTCCAAGTCAGAAAGCTCTTGTTTTAACTTGTCAATTTTTGCTTGGTTAAAACCAATTTCTCCTTTTTTCATACCAGGAGTTTTAATTTTTTCTTCGCGCTCAGCAATTTCTTTTTTGGTTGCCTCAATTGCGTTTTTAACCTCGGCCAATTCTTTTTCTAAGCTGGTAATTGCGTTTACACCATTTACATCAACTTCTCCTTTTATAATTTTAACAGCCTCATCGTAAGTAAGGCGCGGGAAAGGTTTAACCACGTTTTCAAGTATGGCTGTATCTCTACCAATAAGTTCTAATTCGGGTTTGTTGGTATTTAAAACTTCGGTTACTACTGCACGTAAAAAACGCTCAATTAAATCCATGTTATCAAAAATATCATGGAAAGCCATTTCTGGCTCAATCATCCAAAATTCGGATAAATGCCTGCGTGTTTTACTTTTTTCGGCACGGAAAGTTGGTCCGAAAGTATAAATTTTGTTGTGTGCCAAAGCCATCGCCTCGCCATACAATTGCCCCGATTGAGAAAGGTATGCAGGGTCGCCATAAAAATCAGTTTCAAACAAAGTTGATGTACCTTCTACCGCGTTTCCAGTAAAAATTGGTGCATCCATTTGTATAAATCCTTCGCTTTGGAAAAACTTATGAATGGCAAAAATGATGGTATTACGGATGCGCATAATTGCCCATTGGCGCTGGCTGCGTAGCCATAAATGACGGTTGTCCATCAAAAACTCAACACCATGTTCTTTTTTGGCAATTGGGTAATCAACTGCAACCTGAATCAATTCAATATTTGTAGCTTGTAGCTCGTATCCACCAATTTGTTTTTCATCTTTAACAATTTTACCGGTTATACTTAACGATGTTTCCAGGGTTGCTTTTCTGGCCTCGTTAAAAATATTTTCGCTTACACTATTGGCATCTACCACACATTGGCAAAGTCCTGTTCCGTCACGTAAAATAATAAATACTAAGCCTTTACTCTCTCTTTTGTTGGCTGCCCAACCCTTTAGGGTAATTTCCTGGCCTTCGTATTTGCTTAAATCTTTAATATACATTTGTTACTTTTGTTAGCTGATAAGAAAGTGCGAAAATAATAATATTTACATACTAGTGTTTACGTACTTTAACAAAGATTGGCATAATTTTTAGTAAAGCACCATTATGTTAAAGCAAGGATTACAACAAAAGCAGCTTCAAAAGCTATCTCCACAGCAAATACAATTTATTAAATTGTTACAGCTTAATGCGGTTGATTTACAGCAGCGTATAGATGATGAGCTGATTGAAAATCCGGCTTTGCTAAAAGGTGATGATGAGGATGCAGCACCTAAAGAGCAGGTTGAAAACGAGGTTGAAATTGCCGAAGGTACCGAGGCGGAAGCCAATGTGTCGGTTGAAGATTATTTAGAAGATGATACTTTTGATGTAAAAGAATATGTAAATGACGATTACGATTCAGAGGGTTTTCATTTAAGTGATGAAGGTGATGAGGAGGACAGAAAAGATATTCCGTTTGCCGAATCGGCAAGTTTCCATGAAAGTTTATTGGAGCAATTTGTGGCTATTGCAGCCAACGAAAGAGAGGAAATAATTGGCCGACAAATAATTGGTACTATTGATGATGACGGTTATTTACGCAGGGAGTTAGATGCTATTATAAACGATTTGGCTTTTGGCCAAAACGTGGAGGCAACTATGGAAGAAATGCAAGTTTGTTTGCACAAAATTCAATCGTTAGATCCCGCAGGAATTGCTGCAACCTCTTTGCAAGAGTGTTTGTTGCTTCAACTTAAACGCAAAAACCATGATAAAAAAGGCGTAGTACTTGCCGAAAATATTTTGCGCAACGATTTTGAAGATTTTACCAAGAAACACTACGATAAATTAATTAAACAGTATAAAATAACTGATGCCGATTTAAAAGAGGCCATTACGGTAATTACACACCTTAATCCTAAGCCCGGAGAGAGTGCTTCTTCAAGTAAACCTCAATACATCAACCCGGATTTTGTTTTGGTTGATAACAATGGACATTTAGAGGTGCAGCTTACAGCACGTAACGCTCCTGATTTGCGAATTAGCCGCAATTACATGGAAACGTTAAAAGGGTATGATGCAAATCCAAACCCAAGCAAAGAGTTGAAACAAACCGTGCAGTTTATCAAGCAAAAGTTAGATAGCGCACGTTGGTTTATTGATAGCATTAGGCAACGCCAACACACGTTATTGGTTACCATGAATGCCATTTTACACCATCAATACGAATATTTTTTAGAGGGTGATGAAACAAAAATGAAGCCCATGATTTTAAAAGATATTGCCGAAAAAGTAGGGTTAGATATTTCAACCATTAGCCGCGTAGCTAACAGTAAGTATGTACAAACAGATTTTGGTGTAATTCCGTTAAAGTTCTTTTTTAGTGAAGGCATTACCAACGATGAAGGTGAAGAGGTAAGTAGCCGTGAGGTGAAGAAAATTTTGAAAGATGCCATTGAAGCGGAAGACAAACGTAAACCACTACCGGATGAGCGTTTGATGGAAATACTAAAAGAAAAAGGCTATAACATTGCCCGAAGAACTGTAGCTAAATACCGCGAGCAATTAAATATTCCTGTAGCTAGATTAAGAAAAGAAATCTAAAATGTATTTCCGCAACTTAACAATTAGGTATAAAGTACACAGATATAAAGAAAAAAACGCGTTTATATTAATCAATGTTTGAAGGACTCTCTCCGGCCTATGATGATTTTACGTAACAATCAAGGTGACTGTTTGAGTGTTTGGTTTAGTAAGCAATCCAGAAATGAAGCGTAGCGAAATGGCTTGGATTGCGGAGCAAAAACAGGCGCTGTAGATTGTAGTAAAAACATCATAAGCCTTGACTTTTTTGAATACTTTTTGTGTCAAGACAAAAAGTATTGCCGGTTTGGGGTGGCAACCCCAAATATTATTTTTCGATTTGTTTTAAGATATCTGTGCATAGGTTAACGAGGATAAAAGACAATAATAAGAACGAGCTAAAAGTCATGGCATTCCGAAGATTCAGAATGGGTGCTAATCAAAGTAGAATAATTTCTATTCTAAAAGAATACAAAATGGAATACATACCTCATTTTCAAAATTTAAAAGTCTTCCCACAAAAATCACATAATTCCAAGTTACCCGGCAATTACAAATTATACTTATATTATTAGTGGAAATTAAAATAAAAAAGGTCTCAAAAATTATTTTGAGACCTTTTTCTTTGGTTGATTATCTTGTGATAAGTCGTTGTTATCAGTAGCATTGATTGCTTCTGCAATAGCATCAAATACATCTTGACTTGCCTCTGTTTCAAAGTCGTCAATTAAGAACAAGTTCTCAGGGATGATTTGGATAGTTTTGAGTTCCATAGTTGTTTTGGATTTGGTTGGGTAGTACAAATTGAATACTATTAATACGATTAAGTTTAATGTTGGTACCTCATTTTATTCACTTTTATTTAACATCTGCTTAATTCCATGATGAGTAAACGAGAATACAAAACGGCTAATTTTCAAATATTTACCAACAGGCACCCTCAATACCTAACTTTTTCTTTCATCCCACAAGGCATTGCGTTATTTTTACACACTTAAATTATGCAATTCAAAGAAATTGTTGGTCAACAACACATAAAAAATAAGTTAATTCAAACGGTAAAAAACGGCCGTATCAGTCATACGCAGCTATTTTTAGGTGCAGAAGGTGTTGGTGCACTACCGTTGGCTGTTGCTTATGCGCAATACATTAATTGCCCAAATGCAACAGAAGAAGATAGTTGTGGAACTTGTGCATCATGTGTAAAGTTTAGCAAATTGGTACACCCCGATTTGCATTTTACTTTTCCTACCATAGCTATAGAAAAGAAAAAACTAAGTAACGAGTTTATTGCCGAATGGCGCGAGGCTTTTACATCAAACCCATACCTAAGCGAGTTGGAATGGATTTTAAGCTTAGACGCTGAAGGAAAAAAACAAGGAAATATTACTGCCGAAGAGTGCCGCGATATCATTCGTAAACTGGGTTTAAAACCATACGAGGCCAAATACAAAACAGTAATTATCTGGTTGCCCGAATACATGCGCACCGAGGGTAATATCTTGCTTAAATTATTGGAAGAACCACCTGAGCAAACTTTAATTATTTTAGTAGCTCAAGATGCTGATAAAGTTATTGCTACTATTTTATCTCGTGCTCAAACCATGCGCATACCTAGGCTACATGAAGATGAAATTACCCAGTATCTGATTGAAAAATTTGAAGCAACACCGGAATTGGCAGGTGCAGTAGCTCGCATTTCTGAAGGTAGCTTGGTGCAGGCAAGTAGTTTAATTCAAGCAGGGCACGCAAATTATTTCGATATGTTTACCACCTGGATGCGTTTATGTTACAACTCACGTAAAGAAATTGAAGGACTAACCTCGTGGGTTGAAGCCTCGGCTGGTAAAGGAAGGGAGTTTTTAAAAAGTTACCTCATTTATTGTCAGCACATGCTTAGGTCTAGCTTTGTGTTTAAGTTTGGCGATCCCAAATTATTGCGCTTAAACGAGCAGGAAACTGCTTTTATTCAAAGATTTAGCGCCTCGTTAACCGAAGAAAACATTACCCCAATTGTGCAAGAGATTAATCGCAGTACCATGCAATTGGAGCGCAATGCCGATTTGAAAATAACCTTTTTAAATCTTTCTTTGTATATTGGCAGGCTGTTGGACAAACAGCGTGCTGCATAACGCACGTTTTGTGCAAGGCAATTGGCCTATGGTTTAGGTTTGATGTAACCCGGGTCTAAGTTTTTTATTACTGTATTATAAAATATATATAACAACATGGGTTGTGGATCAGGAGGATGCAGTACCGGAGGATGTAGCAGCGGAGGTTGCAGCACCGGTGGATGTAACAAATTAAATACGTTTGATTGGTTGGTAGACATGGATTTACCGGCCTATATGAAACCTTTCGATATAGTTGAAGTAAGGTTTAAGGGCACGCGCAAAGAGTTTTATCAAAATGTAAATAATGTAGATATTACCAACAACGAGTTGGTGGTGGTTGAAAGTGAGAGTGGTTTTGATATTGGAAAAGTAGCGCTTAAAGGTGAACTGGTAAAACTGCAACTTAAAAAGGCTGGTATTACCGATTACGAAACTCATCCGTTTCCAAAAATTTTACGCAGGGCCAATGAAAATGATGAGGCCAGATATAAAGAAAATTTAGAGCTTGAAGTACCAACCATGTACAAAGCCCGTAGTATTGCAATGGAACTTGGTTTGCAAATGAAACTAAGCGATGTGGAGTATCGTGGCGATAGACGTAAAGCAACTTTCTTTTACACCGCAGAAGAACGTGTAGATTTTCGTGAGTTGATTAAACGTTTGGCAGACTCGTTTAAAGTGCGAATTGAAATGCGCCAAATTGGTTATCGCCAAGAGGCTGGCCGTTTGGGTGCTATTGGTTCGTGCGGTCGTGAATTGTGCTGCAGTACCTGGTTAACCGATTTTAAATTGGTTCATACCAACGCAGCTCGTTACCAAAACTTGTCATTAAATCCGTTAAAATTATCAGGCCAGTGTGGTAAACTTAAATGCTGTTTAAACTTTGAGTTAGATGCATACCTTGAAGCATGGAAAGATTTTCCTGAAGGCGATAATTTGGTGCTTGAGTTTGCTAATGGTCCTTACCGACAAGTTAAAACCGATATTTTAAAACGTATCATGTGGTTTGCCCCAATGCAAGAATTTGGTGGCGAATGGCTGAGCCTTAAGGTAAACGAGGTAAAAGCATACATGGAACAAAATAGAGATGGTGTTAAACCGGAGTTGGTTGTTCAGAAAAAAGAAGTGATAAAAGTTGATTTGGATTTCCAAAACGACATGGGCGTTGATAGTTTAACTCGTTTAGATGAACGTAAATCATCATCAAAACGAAATAAAGGTCGTGGCAGAGATAACAACAACAATAACCGAAATAGAAATAACAACGATCGCAACCGCGAACCTCGTAATGTAAATACACCCGCTAATCGTGAAGGTGCAGAAAACGTACAAACACCACGCGAACCACGCGAACAAAACGATAACCGCAACCGCGAAAACAGAAATCGTAACAACAACAATCGCAATCGTCAGCCACGTGAGGGCAATCAACCGAATAACCGCGAAGGAGCAGAGGCAAGACCACCACAACCTCCTCGCGAACCAAGAGAGCCACTAGCACCACGCGAGCCAAGAGAAGGTGATGGTCAACCACGCAATAACCAAAACCGTAATCGCAACAATCGTAACAATAACCGCAACCGTAATAACAACAATAACGGAGGCAATAACAATACACCAAACAACAATCCACCGGCATAGTATGAAACCAGCTTTAACCATACTTGGTATAATTACATTGTTTGTTGTAACGGCCTGCGATCCGGGAAGGGTGTTTGATGATAACAAAACCATTGAAGGGGATGCTTGGTATTACAAAAACCGAGTACCTTTTGATGTGCGTATAAAAGATACCACCAAGTTGTACAATGTATATGTAAACCTACGTGTAAGTTCCGATTACAAGTACAGCAATATTTTTATGTTGGTACACACACTTAACCCCGACAAAAAAACAGACCAACGCAGGGTGGAAATTAAATTGGCCAACGAAAGCGGAAAATGGTTGGGTAGTGGCTTAGGCGATTTGTACGATTATCAGTTTCCTGCATTTAGAAAAGTAAAATTTCCGCAGCAAGGTTTTTACAGGTTTGAGTTAGAACAAAACATGCGCGATGATACTTTAATGCACGTAAAAGCAGCCGGTATCAGGGTTGAAGAAGTGATTGAGTAATTTCAAAAAAGTATAAAATAAAAATCCCCGTTTTGGTACTAAACTAAAACGGGGATTTTTTTATTGACCTCAATAATTCCCTTCTCTAATAGTTTTAGTTTTTGGGGCTTGCCCCAAACTCCGCTAAGGCTTCGTTTGTTGCCGGGCTTTCCGCTGCAAGTCCTCGCTCGTACCTCGCTGTGGGCTTTACGCTTCTATCCCTAAGCTGAATGTAACTTTCATAAGGTGCTTTTCTTTATTATTTGTAAATACAAAGCTAAATAGTTTATTTGGTAGTGTTAAACTATAATAACCTAACCCATGAAAATAGAGTCCCGTTAGTTCCAATACTTATCATTGTAATTGTGCGATAAGTCAGATAACATTGGGCTAAAAACAAGTACATAGCTGCTATGGTTTGTAACGACCTTATTGGACATAGGATGAAGAATCTAAATAGAGTAAAAGATTAATTAGTAATGGATGATAATCATAAGATAAATATTCAAGTATCTTCTTCAATTCTTGATAATTCGTTTGATATTTTGTTTTCTGCAGTTGAGATAATTAAACCCTTTAACGACAAAACGCACTCAAGCGTGAATATTAAAGAGTTGAAGGCTGGATTGATTACAACAATTACTGGTGTAGAATTGATACTTAAAAGCAAAATAGCATCAATTGATTGGAAATTATTATTTCAGAACGTTAAAGATGCTGATATCAGGGCTTTGTATTCTGGGGATTTCAAAAGTGTGAATTTTGATTCTTGTCTGAAAATAATAGAACAATATACATCAATAAGGTTTGATAAAAGAACCAAAGATAATATTGAAGATATTAGGAAAATAAGAAATAAAATAGTTCATTACTACACTACCGATACTCAAACCCAACTTATTGCATATATTTCTGTCGGGTTAGATGTTTTTATTGAGTTCTATAGAAGTTATATTTTCAATGATTTTTGTGAGGAGGTTGACCGTACAAATCATATTGAATATGAATTAAAGTGTGTTCAAGAATTTGTTCGCTCGAGATTGTTAACACTAAAAGAAAAGTATAAAAACTTTAAAAGACCGAACACACCATATTTCAGTGAGTGCAGTAGTTGTTTGCAAGATGCATTTATCATATTGGACAAAGAAACAGTTAGATGTGTATTTTGTGGTAAAATTGAGAACATTAAGCAATTTACAATGGATTATTCAAGTCTTGAGAACCAGGTTAGGTTTTGTCCAAACTGTAAATTTGAATCAATGGCTGCGTCTCACTTAGAGGATGAGGAAGATGCATGGGATTGTGTTATATGTGGTTTTTTTATTAATAAATCTAGAAAATGGAAGATATTGATTTGAATTGATTTTCAGGACTTAATGAGCTGAGAATACAGATTTTTATAAATTGTTACCAACTTTAATTAATAATTGTCACTTTTGAATTTTCAAGACTGTTTTAATATGCAGTTATCATATTTTTTAAAATAATTGTCATGAGGTATATAATACTAAATATATTAGCCGTTTGTTGTGGCCATATTTCATTGGCACAGAACACATTTTTTCCCGAGATTACAAATAAATCAAGTAATAGAATAGGCATTCAATATATACGTGTCACTGATAAACATACAGAAGTAATGTTCACATATGAAGTAGAAGATGAATATGGACTATTCAGTATTTCATCAAGAATGAAAATAGAGGATTATCATAATCCCCATTTGTACTATCCAATTTTGAAGTTTGATAATAATAAGTTAGACTACACATATCGTTGGAATAAAGGTGTTGCAAAGTGTAAACTTTATTTCGCCAAAATTGCACCTGGAATAGAAACAATAAATATTTATGAAGATGTTCCGCAAGAAGATGAACCATTTCGTTTTGAAAAGGTGAAAATTTCAAATCCAGACAACAGCCCTAAGACAACCTATACAGAAGGATCTTTAAAGCAAGAGTGGCATGAACTTAAGATAAAACCATATGAAGGGATTTATGAACAAGTAAAATCAAATCAAGGTGTGAAACAGAAACTTGCTCTTAAGAAAACCTTAACTGGATATGACTTGATTTATTTATCTGGAGCAGTAGGTTACACATGGAAAGAGGGTGATGTTAAAGCCACACTTACAGAAACAGCAACAAATAACTTGTTCAAGGCAAAGTGGTATGCTTTAAATAAATCAGTAGATGAAGATACTTATATAAAGTTGGAAGGTGGATTTTTAAAGTTCATAGTTCCTCGAATTAATGAAGAAGAACTATTCATAAAACTTTATCCTATTGGTAATGAAACTTCAAAGGTTGGTAATTCAACAGGAACGGGTTTTGCCCTATCAAAAGACGGTTATATAGTTACAAATTATCATGTTGTTGAAGGTGCTAATGAAATTCTAGTTTCAGGAGTGAACGGGGTCTTTAATAAGAAGTTAGTCGCACAAATCATTGCAACCGATAGAAATAATGATTTGGCTGTAATAAAAATAACGGATACTTCATACAAGGCAATAAAAAGTGTACCTTATATAATTAATAGTAAAAACTCGAATGTTGGCGAACAGATATATGTATTAGGCTATCCAATGATAGCAACAATGGGAGATGAAATAAAGCTAACAGATGGAATAATAAGTTCAAATTCTGGATTTAAGGGTGACATAACAGCATATCAAATTTCTGCACCTATTCAACCTGGAAATAGCGGTGGTCCTTTGTTTGATAAGGATGGAAATATTATTGGAATTGTCAACTCAAAACACAAAGGCGCGGAGAATGCTTCATATGCCATAAAGTCATCTTATTTAATAAACCTAATTAACACAATAGAAGAACCAATAAACATGTCAACACAAAATTTATTAGTTCAAAAAAAGTCTTTGGCAGATAAGGTTTCTACTATTAAGAAATATGTGTACATAATTGAGGTGAATTAACTTGTCTATTATTTAACACTCATAGTTTCGGGAACTTTATAATAAATATAAAGCCTGTTAAAACTAACATTAAACTTCTGTTGATATTTCTAAATTGTAAGTACTAATTAATTAAAGTATGAACGCTAAACTCACATTAAAATTAAACGAAGAGGTGATTAAAAAAGCGAAAGAGTACGCTAAATCAAACCAAACAAGCCTTTCTGTTTTGGTTGAAAATTATTTGCAGAAATTAACATTAGGAGCAAAAGATAAAAAGCAAAAAAGAAAGATCACACCACTTGTTAAAAGTCTATCGGGTATAATTAATTTACCCGCAGATTACGATCACAAAAAAGACTATTCAGATTATTTAGTTAATAAGTACAGTAATTTCAAAGCATAAAAAAATCCCGCTACGAACGGGATTTTTTATTTATGCAAAACGTTTTTCTATCAAACCTTCCAGCTCTTTTACCAAGGCATTTTCGTTGCTCCAGCTGTATTGGTGTTTCAGTTCGTTAAAATAACGTAAGGCCTCATGTACCGTGGTTGATGCATTTAACTTTTCAATGGCTTTTGCATACTCAACAGTATTTTCGTTAAACAGGTTATTTACAAAGGCAATTTTCTTATTTAGGTTAATGGCTTGTTTTAAGCTTTGTTGTTGCTCGCGTGCAATTTTTTCGTACACATCAGGTGTACGCATACTTGCCGATAATTTATCCAATAACGATAACTCAGGTGCAGGTTCTACAGCCGGTTTATTTTCAACCTTAGGCGTTTCTAAAGGTAAAGTAGCTTGCACTTGTGGTACTTGTTCTTCGGCTTTTTCTTTTTCCTCCATCAACTTTTCCAAATCATCTAAGGTTGGTTCGGTATTGTTATTAAAGTCGAATACCAACGCGTTAGGTTTTGGTGTTTCTTCAACTTCAACAATTTCTACTTCGGGTATTTTAATCTCCGGTTCTGTAGGTTCTTCTACAGATGCTAAAGTTTCCGGTTCTGTTTCTAATTCAACCACAGTTTCGGTTAACGGTGCCAATACTTCTTCAGGTGTAATGGCTGCTGTTTCAACTTCGGCAATGGCTCTATCCAATGGCTTAATTTCTTCTGGAGTTGTAATAACAACGGGTGCTGGTTGAGAAATAATTTGTTCGGTGATGGCCGGAATTATTTCTTCTACATTTGCCGGAAGCTGTGCCAATTGGCTTTGTACCTTTAGCAACGAATGATATATATACAGCAATTGTTGCTGTAGCAAAGCCACATCTAAATCATTAAAATGCTGCTTACTTTTGCTAATCAATTGGTATGTTTCGTAAAGCTGAGATATATCAGAGCTCAGTTTATTTTGTGCTTCCTTTAAATTCATGGTTTAAAATGCTCTCTACAAATTTGTGAAAAAGAAACCAATCGAAAAAATAAACTATTTTCATAACCTTGCAGTACGCTCATGTTTTTAGAACCACGTTTAAAAAATACATCACACAAAAAAGGCTGGATAGAGGTTATATGCGGCTCTATGTTCTCCGGAAAAACCGAGGAGTTAATTCGCAGATTAAACCGTGCCCGCATTGCAAACCTTAAGGTAGAGATTTATAAACCTGCTATCGACACCCGTTACCACGAAACAGAAGTGGTATCGCATAACAGCAATGCGGTGGCTTCAACACCTGTTCCAAGCTCATTAAATATCTTATTGATGAGTCAGGATGCGGATGTGGTGGGCATTGACGAAACCCAATTTTTTGATGCAGAAATTGTATACGTATGCGAAACTTTAGCGCAAAGAGGAGTTAGGGTAATTGTTGCGGGATTAGATATGGATTACCTCGGAAAACCTTTTGGCCCAATGCCGGCATTAATGGCCATTGCCGAGTATGTTACCAAGGTAAATGCCATTTGTATGGTTTGTGGTGATTTGGCTACGCATTCTTTTAGAAAGACTAGCAATAACAACCAGGTAATGTTAGGTGAAAAAGATACCTACGAAGCCCGCTGCAGATATTGCTTTAACGAGGGAATGCAACAAGAAAATAAACAGTAGTTATTTGTATTGAAACACAAAACGTGTTGTTCCTTCTTTGTATAACTCGTAGGTATATTTTATAGATTTGGCATCTTCAGGGTTTGAAGTAAAATAAGCTGAAAATTCGGGATATACTTTGTATACAGCTATAATGGTTGAAATCATATCAGGTGTACGCATATCACAAATCAAAGCATTACCCTTTTCTACTTCAACTACTTTGTAATTTTTCATGGCCATTAATTTGGCACTATCAGCGGTGTTACTAATAATAACAGCAGCAAAACTTCTTAACGAATCTTCTGCAACTTTATCTGGATCATCATAATAAATTCCTGCAAATTTCGGGTTTTCAATACCTGCTGCTTTTACTTCATCTTGAAGTTTTTTCATGGTATCACCAATTTTGTAGTATGAACCTTTGTGGTCTATCCCCATCATTACATAACCACCTTCTTCTGCTTTTTCTATTTTAGCTGTAGCCCAAATGCCTTCGTAGCTTAAAAATGCAATCAATACAATTACAATTGCTGATGTGATAAGTAAAGTTTTTTTCATACTTAATAAGTTTATATTTTAAAAATCCATGCTCAACGAGAAATGATACATTGGCTTTTTAGCAACCTCATAATCTTGTATTCCCCATGCCACGTCAAGCCTAATGTAGTAACCCATTAATTTACTGCGTAAGCCCGGTCCAAATCCGGCAATAATAGGTTCACGTACGTTTATTACAGTAGCTTTTAAGTTTTGTACTTCAATAATTTTTTGGTTGAAGGTATTTTCATCGCTGTATGGTCCGCTGCCTGTCCATGCTGTTCCTACATCAAAAAATGGCATCAACAATAAGTTATTTAAAAAGTCGGAGCGTATTGGTCTGTTAGCTAAGTATGATACAACAGGAATTCTAATTTCTACACTTGCCGCTGCAAACGTACTACCATTACGTATGTTTTGTTTAAATCCGCGCATGTTGGTGGCCAAGGCCTGAAATGAATAGTTGGTTGTATTTGGCGGATTATTGCTTTGATCGTATTGCGGGAACAACCAGTTATCAACGCCACCCATCACGTATTTAACCTTTTGTTCGCCCCACGATGTATTTGCGGTTAATCGGGTACAAAATATAATGTTACGATGAATAGGTTCGTAATGCCTGAAATCAAAACCTGCAGCGTTTAACCTAATTTTTTCGTTGTTAAAGTTAATGTATTGCTCATAAAATACTTTAAAACGAGTTCCATCTAGTAGGTTCAAACCTTTTGGTATGGTGTTGTCAAAAACAATTTCTCCTTTGTAACCGGTCCAAATGGTTTCCCTGTCTGGCCTTGCCAGTGTAGGCACAGATATGCCTTTAAACACATCTCTATCTAAACGTGTAAAAATGCTACCCCTTAAACTCCAAACTTGATTAATAGGGTATTTCATTTCATAACGTATTTCATGCACCGTATTTTTTGTTACGGTACCTTCGGCTGTACCTTCTCTACTTTGTCTAAATACCGTTACTTTATGGTCTAACCGTCTTTTTAAATTCTCGTAAGTTAAAAAGTAGTCTGCCCCAACTAAGTTGTATGGGAACCTAAAGCCCCCAACTATTTTATAATCTTCAAACAAATCAACTAAACCAAATTTAAACATACCGTTTAGGCCTGTATTAAAAAGGTTTTCACCACCGGGTGTAATGGGTTGATAATACGAGTTAATAACCGAGTTATCTACTTGTGTAACCAGCTTATCAGTAAAAAAGGTAAGGTTATAAAACTTAGGAGCACTAACTTTTAAAAACTTGCCGGTAGTGGTTACTGGTTGTTTAAATGATGGTTTAATATCCTCTGGTGTAAACGTGTTTGGTGTAAAATCGCTTACAAAAAAGAATTTATCGCTGCTGTCTACTTCTACTTTCTGAGTTGGTTTATTTGCAGGTGTTACTACTACATTTTCGCTTGGTAAATTTCTTGGTTTAAAAACGGCCTCACCAATAACAAATGGTTTAGTGGCATAACCGGTTTTAAGCCTATACATGTTGGGGTACGTTTCTATTTTTTTACCTGCTTCTATAATTTGTTTTTCCAAGGGTGATTCAAAAATCACATAGCGCCTATCGTTTAAAACAAAGTCGTATTGTTTTTGGGTTTGACGGCAAACATCGTGTGCTATAATTCCTCGGCTATAATTGGTTAACGGATAGGTAAACACAACATCTTTAGTATGAATAATGGTATCAATTTTTTCAACATCATTACCTAACCGAATGGTTTTTCCGTTATACAAAAATTCACTGCCTTTGTCTTCTAATTGCTCGAAGTATAGCGTATCGATTGTGCGCAATGAGTCTTTTCTTACAATTTGAAGCTCGGTGTAATCGTATTGTTCTTCAACCCTAACTGCATAACGGTTTACAATGCCATTGTATTCGGTTAAATAACTATAGTATTGATTGTTGTATTCAACCGGATGTGTTTCGTTAATGTTTGGTGTATTGCTTAAACGTTTTAGTGCATTTACCTGTCCAACACGTTCTAAATCGTACAGATAAATATCAAGGTTGTTGTTTGGCGATAAAGTCATAGGTGCGGCAGCGCCAAGTGAGTCGCTGTTGCGATTTGATGCGAACAATATTTTTGAACCACCATCAGCATATACGGGCATTAAATCATCAAACGGATCGTTTGTAATTTGTCGTTCTCTGCGTGTTTGCATATCATACAAATACAAATCACTTTGACCTTTTCTGATGGCTGAGATGATGAGTGTGTTGCCGTTTTCTGAATATGCGAATCCGGTAATTTTATCAAACTTTAAAAATAGTATCTTACTTTTTTTCTTGGTGAGTAAATCAACTGTGGTAATGTAAATTTTACCTCTTCGTTCATGTACATACGAAATTTTTTCTCCACCCGGATGCCAAGCTATCATTGGGAAAGAATGGTCTAACTCGCGTTGGTAATATTTGATACCACCTTTGTGTAAACGTTTGTGTTTTCCTGTTTTTAAGTTCACGGTCCACACCTTGTACTTCCCACCTTTGTTGGTGGTAAACGAAATAAAATCGCCTTTAGGTGCAACTTTTAGTTTGGGTTCAATAAAGGGTGTTAAACGTTTTCTTACTTTAATTTCTTGTAAAGGAAGCGTTCGCAGATTGTCTTCTTTTGCATATTGTTCTTTGTAAAACTCAAGCCAATCTTTACCAGCTTGTTTTAAATCAACACCGGTAACATATATTAAAGCTGTTTCGTAATTACGGCTAAGTTTTGAAATGTAGAGCATGTTGGATATTACCTCAACGCCATATTTTTCAACCAAAAAGCGCCACCAAGAGTGTCCTGCTAATTTGGGGTCTTTGTAAACTAAACGGTTAAATTTTTTAAGCTTTCCGCTGTTTACTAAATCTTTTAATTTGTTATCGTTTGCAGTATTCCACTCTTCGCCAATGTATGAAGTTAAGCCATTAAAATACCATTCGGGTAGATTAAGCATGGCTGCATTTTGTATGCGATCTTGAATATTGCCACCAAATAATAGTTCATTAATCAACACCAATGCAAGGCCTTCTTTTATACGTTTTTCAAAATCGCCACGGTTACCATTAAAGTATACAAAAAAACGGTTATTGCTTACTTGGGTTACACCACCCAGGTTTGCCGGTTGATCTGATAAGCCAAAGTTTGCTTGTTTATATTCTTGTTGTGTATTGTAACAAACAATTTCAACCCTGCTGCTTAAGCGGTGGTCAATTATTTTTTCTAAGTTGTTGAGTTGTTCCTCTGCTGTGCGTGCAGCAAAGGTTGCTAACTCTCTACCTCCAGAATAAAAGTATGCATCAAAATTTTCTGATCTAACAAAACTCCAGATGAACTTGGTGTATTGCACACGGTTTTGACCGAACTGGGTATACATACCTTGTGCGAATAGTTCGGTGGGAACTTGCGCTAAAAGTAGCACCAACAAAAGTATATGATTGAGTTTAATGAGTTTCTTCACGCTGTTACGTTAATAACGTATAGACACCAAATTTCAGCATGAAGGTTGACATTACCAAGAAATAAAATGAAAATTGGAAAGTCTTTAAACAAAAACAGCTAATCTCGGGGCTCCGAAGAGCCCCTGAATTAGCCTGTATAACCATTAAACCCCACGAGGGCAATTTTAGTGGACTGCGCTTAACGCCCGCAGTCGGTTAGAAAACATAATTGAAAGAACTGTTTAGTTGTTTTGTTGTCTAACGCGATACAAAGATGATACTTTTTTTATTAATCACAAATTAAATTTAGACTTTTTAAGAAAAGATATTGCAATAAGAGTAAATGACGATTTAGTGGCATTTTATCTTCAAAAAAATGATGTAAACATACGTAAAGTGTCATTTAGCGACAGCTTAAATTATCTTTTGATAACTTGAACTTATTTGTTAATGATGACTGTTTGTGTTGGAAAAGCAAATTCACATCCCTGTTTTTCAATTATGGCCATGATTTGAATGTTCACTTCTTCCTTCACTTCCACCATTAATTCGTAATCGTTGCTCATCACAAAATATAATACCATTATATTAAGTGAACTTGCACTAAAATCGGTGAAATGAACCGACATATCCTCAGCAATTTTGGGGTGTTTGTGCAACACCTCTTTAATGTCGTCAATAATACTTAGTATTTGTGCCGATTTACTAGAGTAGGTTAGGCCTAATTCAAACTTAACCCTGCGCGAATCACTCAACGTAATGTTGTTTAATGCCACATCAATTAATTTTTTGTTGGGCACAGTTAGTAAGCTTTTTTCTAATGTTCTGATGCGCGTGGTTCTGAAACCTACATGCTCAACTCTTCCTTTAATTTCACCGGCTTCTATTAAATCTCCAGCTTTAAATGGTTTATCTAAGTATATGATAAATGAGCCCAACAAATTGGCTAATGTATCTTGTGCGGCAAGTGCTACCGCTAAACCACCAATACCCAATGAGGTTACTAGTGCAGTAATGTTAACATGAAATATTACCCTAAGTGCTGCAAATACACATAGTATTACAATGATTACTTTAATGAGTTCTTTTAAAAAATTCCCCAACTCGGGCGATATTGGAAAACTCTCGCGATTGATTAAAACATGGGTAAAGAAATCAGTTGCTTTGAGTAGTATTCGACAAAAAGCAACAAAAAATGCAATTTGCCAAATCACCAACAAAAGCATACGTACACCAATTTTGTCTACCGGAGCTAAGTTCCAATCCTGAGGAAAATTTAATCGCTCGAATGCAAAATAAATAACCAAAACAGTTATGAGTTGTTCAACAGGCTTGCGTAATAACTCAATAAATACCTCGCTAAATTGGTTGCTCGAAAACGATTTAAAAATACGAAACGATTGCTTACTTAAGAATTTCGCACCAAATCTTTTCAGCAACAAACCCAATAAAAGTATTACTGAAAACAGTAGAATGTCATATAGTCTATTATCTAAAAAAGTAATATCAGGAATAAGCCAATTCATGTTTTAAATACTTAAGCTAACGTTATACTATTAATTAATTAATGAGCCTCTAGCCAATTATCACCAATGCCGGTTTCTACTATTACAGGCACCTGCAATGGCATGGCTTTTTCCATTTCTTCTTTCACCAATTGTTTCATGTATTCAACTTCAGGTTTATATACATCAAACAATAACTCATCATGAACCTGTAAAATCATTTTTGATTTTAAGTTGCTTTCTCTTTGCATGCGGTTGTGGATGTTAATCATGGCCAACTTAATCATATCTGCTGCACTACCTTGTATAGGCGCGTTAATGGCATTTCGTTCGGCAAAGCCACGCACAGTAAAATTAGCCGAGTTAATATCACGTAGGTATCTTCTGCGCCCCATTAACGTTTGCACATAACCATGTTCTTTCGCGGCATTTATGGTAATGTTCATATAGTTTTTGATGTTTGGATATTGCTTCCAATATTCATCAATAATAGTTGCAGCTTCTTTACGTGGTATGCCCAAACTTTGTGATAAACCAAAAGCTGATTGTCCGTAAATAATTCCGAAGTTTACTGCTTTGGCATTTCTGCGTTGCTCAGGAGTAACCTCTTTTACATCTATACCATAAACACGTGCTGCCGTTGCAGTATGAATATCTATTCCTTGTCTAAATGCATCAATCATGGCTTCTTCATTGGCCATTGATGCGATAATACGCAACTCAATTTGCGAGTAATCTGCACTCAATAAAACGTATTCTTCATTGCGTGCAATAAAGGCCTTGCGCACTTCACGCCCCTTATCTGTTCTGATAGGAATGTTTTGTAAGTTAGGGTTGTTTGAGCTTAACCTACCTGTTGCTGCTACCGCTTGGTTAAATGAAGTATGTAAGCGTCCTGTAGTTTCATTAATCAATTCAGGCAATGCATCAACATAAGTTGATTTTAATTTTTGCAACTGACGAACCTCTAAAATACAACGAACAATCTCATGTTCGTTTAAGGTTTGCAAAACATCTTCACCGGTTTGATACTGACCCGTTTTTGTTTTCTTTGCCTTAGGGTCTAATTTTAAATGATCAAACAATACTTCACCTAATTGTTTAGGAGATGCAATGTTAAAATCAACACCTGCCAGTTCAATAATTCGCTTTTCTAATTGTGTAATTTCTGCAGCTAATTCAACAGAATAATCATTTAAAAACTGTTTGTTAATTTTAACCCCTTCTTGCTCCATATCGGCCAAAACCGGAACTAAAGGTTGTTCTAATTCAAACAATAATTTTTCAGCTTCACAGGCTTTAAGTTGTGGTGCTAATTTATGCTTAAGCTGGTAAGTAATATCGGTATCCTCAACGGCATACTCTTTTATTTTTTCAACCTCAACATCACGCATGCTTAGTTGATTTTTGCCTTTTTTACCGATTAATGTTTCAATATTAATTGGTTCATAATTTAGGTATACACCCGATAAAAAATCCATACCATGACGCAAATCAGGTTCAATTAAATAATGCGCCAACATGGTATCAAAAATCGGTCCTTTCAAGGTTAAACCATAACGCTGTAAAATGCTCAAATCAAACTTTACATTTTGCAATATTTTGGTGATGGTTTCACTTTCAAAAACCGGTTTAAAAATTTCGAGTAAACGTTTGGCTTCATCAAAATGATCGGGGCAAGCCACATAATAACCATGGTGGGCTTTGTAGCTGAAACTAAAACCTACAATATCATTATCAATTTTATCCAAGCTTGACGTTTCTGTATCAAAACAAACCTCAGGTTGTTGCAACAATTCGTTTAAAACATTATTTAGTTGCTCATCGGTTTCTAATAAAATGTACTCGTGTGGTGTATTGCTAATATTATTAAGATTTGATACAGTTACTTCTTCTTCGGTAATAACTTCTGTTTTTGTTGTAGTGGTTGATGCACCTTGGTTAAACAAATCAAAACCTGAAGAAGCTTTAGGCGTTGATTTTACTGACGTTGCGGGCATTTCTATTTCAGTGCCCAAAACACGTTTAGCCAAAGTTTTAAATTCTAATTCAGTAAATAATTTTTCTACTTCTTCTTTGTTAGGTTCTTCTAAAATTAACTCTTCCTCTACTAAATCAATAGGCACATTGATGTCAATAGTGGCTAATCGTTTGCTTAAAAAGGCTTGTTCTTTAAAGTTAATTACATTCTCTTTTTGTTTGCCTTTTAGTTCATCCACATGTTCGTACAAACCTTCCATGCTGCCATATTTTTGAACCAGGAGTTTGGCCGTTTTTTCGCCAATACCCGGAATACCCGGAATATTATCTACCGCATCACCCCACATTCCTAAAATATCAATTACCTGTTTAATATCGGTAATCTCCCAACGCTTCAATACTTCTGGTACGCCCAAAATTTCAAAATCGTTACCCATTCGTGCAGGTTTGTAAATAAAAATATGCTCGCTTACCAACTGCCCAAAATCCTTGTCGGGAGTCATCATATATACATCAAACCCTTGCTGTTCAGCCTTTTTAGCCAGTGTTCCAATTATATCATCCGCTTCAAAACCATCTCTTATTAGTAGTGGAATACGCATAGCTTCCGTTATTTTTAGAATGTATGGAAGTGCTTTGGTAATATCCTCAGGTTGTTCATCACGATGGGCTTTGTAGTGCTCGTATTCATCATGACGGGCTGTAGGTGCTGCGGTATCAAAACTTACCCCAATATGGGTTGGCTTTTCTTTTTTTAGCACATCTAACAAGGTATTTACATAACCAAAAATAGCCGAGGTATTAAATCCGTAAGAGGTAATTCTTGGGTTTTTGCTAAAAGCAAAATAAGCACGGTAAACCAAGGCCATGCCATCTAATAAAAATAATTTTTTGCGTTGCTGCATGCCCCAAAAGTAGGAATACCGCTGCAATACTCAAATAATAAAAATGTGTTGTTAATTAATTCGTGCTAATTGTTTCGGGTTTGAAGTATTATCTTCGCATCAAATTAGTTTACCGCACAATGACTTCCGATAAATACATGAAACGCGGTGTGTCGTCACAAAAAGAAGATGTACACGCAGCTATTAAAAACATTGATAAAGGTTTATTTCCTCAGGCTTTTTGCAAAATAGTTCCAGATTTTTTAGGCGGTGATGATGCTTATTGCAATTTAATGCATGCTGATGGTGCAGGTACAAAAAGCAGTTTAGCGTATTTATATTGGAAAGAAACGGGTGATTTAAGCGTTTGGAAAGGTATTGCACAAGATGCTATTGTGATGAATACAAACGACTTATTGGCTGCTGGTGTTTATCAAGATATTTTAATATCAAGTACAATAGGAAGAAATAAAAATTTAATTCCGGGTGAGGTTATTCAAACCATTATTGAAGGTACAGAAGAGTTTATTGAAATGTTGCGCAGTTATGGTGTAAATATTCACTCAACAGGTGGTGAAACCGCGGATGTAGGAGATTTGGTGCGTACCATTATTGTGGATAGTACGGTTACTGCACGTGCAAAACGCAGCAGCATTATTGACAATAAAAACATTAAGCCGGGAGATGTAATAGTAGGATTTGCAAGTTATGGACAAACCACCTACGAAAAAGAATACAATGCCGGTATGGGAAGCAATGGATTAACCATGGCACGCCACGATGTGCTTTCTTCAAATTACAAAAATGTAAAAGAAAGCTACGATCAGCTTGTGCCCGATGAGTTAGTTTATACCGGTGGTTTAAAATTAACCGATAAAGTTGATGGTCATCCGTTAAATGTTGGTAAAATGATTTTATCGCCAACACGCACTTTTTCGCCAATTATTAAGCAAGTATTTGATAACTATTTTAGCGATATACATGGTATGATTCATTGCACCGGTGGCGCTCATACCAAGGTTTTACATTATACCAACGGGTTACGTTTTGTTAAAGATAATTTGTTTGCCACACCGCCTTTGTTTGAAATGATTCAGGCTCAAAGCGGAAGCACTTGGCACGAAATGTACAAAGTGTTTAATATGGGAAGTTTGCTTGAGTTTTATGTTAACGAAAAAACGGCCGAAGGTTTAATTCAATTGGCTAAATCGTTTAGTATTGATGCTCAGGTTATTGGTTATGTGGAGGCTGCCGATAAGAAAGAAGTAGTGGTAAAATCGGCACACGGTACTTTTCAATACTAATCAACCCTAAGTAACCTCGACAAAACTTAACATAAACAACTGTTTTCTTTGCACTAAATTTATATCTTGCGGCCTGTTTTTAACCTTCTAAACATGAAAGTATTAGTAACAGGCGGGTCGGGTTTTATTGGCTCACATACAGTAGTTGAATTGCAGCAAGCCGGATATGATGTGGTGGCTATCGATAATTTCGAAAACTCCAGTCCTGAAGTAATAGAGAATATCCAGAAAATTACGGGTAAACCATTTGATTTCATAAAAGCTGACATTAGAGACAAACAAGCGTTAAACAGCGTGTTTGTAAAACATCCTGATATTAAGGCTGTCATTCACTTTGCGGCCTACAAAGCTGTTGGTGAGTCGGTTGAAAAACCTTTGTCTTACTATGAAAACAATGTGGGTGGAACTGTGAATTTGGTAGAAGCCATGCAAAAAAATGGTGTTCACCATTTGGTATTTTCATCAAGTTGTACGGTTTATGGTGATGTAACTGCAGATGCACTTCCAATTACAGAAAACTCTCCGGTAGTAAAAGCAAATTCGCCATACGGAAATACCAAAAAAATATGCGAAGAGTTGTTGTTTGATGTGGCTAAATCATCAACAACAAAAATTGTTGCTTTACGTTATTTTAATCCAATTGGTGCGCACGATAGCGCTTTGATTGGTGAATTGCCAAATGGTGTACCAAATAACTTAATACCTTTTGTTACACAAACAGCAATTGGAATGCGTGAGAAACTAACCGTTTTTGGCAACGATTACCCTACACGAGATGGCAGCTGTATTCGCGATTACATTCATGTGGTTGATTTAGCCAAAGCACACGTTAAAGCGATAGCGTTTTTGGATAAAAATGCAGATCAATACTCCGTTTTTAACATCGGTACAGGTAACGGCAATACCGTATTAGAGGTTGTGGCCGCTTTTGAAAAAGTAAGTGGTAAAAAGTTAAATTATGTTGTTGGTCCGCGTAGGGAAGGAGATGTGGTTCAAATATTTGCATCGTGCGATAAGGCAACCAATGTATTGGGCTGGAAAGCAGAAAGAAGTTTGGAAAACGCATTAGAAACTGCTTGGAAGTGGGAATTACACTTACAGGCTTTAAAAGGTGCAAACAATTAATTTAAATACAATTTATATATTGCTTGACTGTTTAGGGTGTGTAACTATTAAATTGTCAAATCAACATAACCATTTTAAAAATTTGTGCGTTTAACATAAATGCACGCAAGAGTAAAATAACATGACGAAGAAAAAAGTATTAATTACCGGAGGTGCCGGTTTTATTGGTTCACAC
Source organism: uncultured Chitinophaga sp. (assembly GCA_964603255.1). Classification (GTDB taxonomy): domain Bacteria; phylum Bacteroidota; class Bacteroidia; order UKL13-3; family UKL13-3; genus UBA6183. Next base: position 56,742 of record CAZRVA010000001.1, on the reverse strand, counting down.
GTTGTACGTTTGTTTGTAAACAAATATCCTGATTACCACATTTATAATTTGGATAAGTTAACCTACGCGGGTAACCTTAAAAATATTACTGATATTGAAAATGCACCAAATTATACTTTTATTAAAGCTGATTTGGTTGATGCAGCTGAAATAAACAGCTTATTTGATAAATATGGTTTTACTGATGTGATTCATTTAGCGGCAGAGAGTCACGTAGATAGAAGCATAACAAACCCGATGGATTTTGTGATGACCAATGTGGTTGGAACAGTTAATTTATTAAATGCAGCTAAAACAGCATGGAAAGACAACATGGACGATAAGTTATTTTACCATGTATCTACTGATGAAGTTTATGGTAGTTTACATGATGGTGGCTTCTTTTTAGAAACTACGCCATACGATCCTCAGAGTCCATACAGTGCAAGTAAAGCAGCAAGCGATCACTTTGTGCGTGCTTATCATAACACCTATAAAATTCGTGTGGTATTAAGTAATTGCTCTAATAATTACGGGCCAAATCAATTCCCTGAGAAGTTAGTTCCACTTTTCATTAATAACATCAGAAACAACAAGCCATTACCGGTTTATGGTAAAGGCGAGAATGTACGCGATTGGTTGTATGTGGTAGATCATGCAAGGGCAATTGACGATGTGTTTCATAAAGGAAAAGTAGGCGAGACATACAATATTGGTGGTTTTAACGAGTGGACTAATATAGATTTGATTAAAGTGATTTGTAAAGCCATGGATAAACGTTTAGGCAGGCCTGAAGGTGAATCTGAGAAGTTGATTACTTATGTTACTGACCGTGCAGGACACGATTTGCGTTATGCCATTGATGCCAATAAAATAATGAACGAATTGGGTTGGAAACCATCTTTACAGTTTGAGGAAGGTATAGAGAAAACCATTGATTGGTACATGAATAACCAGCAGTGGATGGATGAAGTTACTAGTGGAGATTATCAAAACTATTACAGTAAAATGTACGCTGAGCGCTAGTTGTTGGCTTTAAATTGCTTAATTAAAATAATAAAATTAGTTTAGTGCGCTTCACAGCAATCTAAACCAAAACAATAATATAAATGAAGGGAATAATTTTAGCAGGCGGAAGTGGAACACGTTTACATCCACTTACACTAGCAGTAAGTAAACAGTTAATGCCTGTTTACGATAAACCAATGATATATTATCCGTTATCGGTGTTAATGTTGGCGGGTATTCGTGAGGTATTAATTATATCAACCCCACATGATTTGCCAGGATTTAAAAAATTATTAGGAGATGGTAGCCAAATTGGTTGTAGGTTTGAATATGCAGAACAACCTAGCCCCGATGGATTAGCACAAGCCTTTATTATTGGTGAGAAGTTTATTGGTAAAGATAAAGTAGCCCTTGTTTTGGGTGATAATATTTTCTTTAGCGCAGGACTAAGTCAGCTGTTAAAAGAAAACAACGACCCAGATGGCGGTGTTGTATTTGCATATCATGTAAACGACCCTGAGCGTTATGGTGTGGTTGAGTTTGACGAAAACATGAATGCGTTAAGTATTGAAGAAAAACCTGTTGAGCCTAAATCAAATTACGCGGTTCCTGGTTTATACTTTTACGATAATGATGTTGTAGAGATTGCCAAAAATATTAAGCCATCACCACGCGGTGAGTTAGAAATAACGGATGTAAACCGTGTTTATCTTGAACGTAAAAAACTAAAAGTAGGCGTATTAAAACGTGGTACTGCTTGGTTAGATACCGGTACATTTGCATCGTTAATGCAAGCCGGACAATTTGTTCAAGTATTGGAAGAACGTCAAGGATTGAAAGTAGGTTGTATTGAAGAAATCGCTTACAAAAATGGTTGGATAACAACGGAACAATTGCAAACCGAAGCCCAGAAACTATTGAAGAGCGGTTACGGTCAGTACTTGATGAATTTAATTAAGAAGAAGTAAAAGAATATATATGAACGAGCAACACGAAGCACTAAAAAAATTTAGTTATCAGATTAACTACGCAGTAAATAACTATAAACCGCACGGACTAAAAGCAACTGATTTTAGCAATATTATTATTGCTGGTTTAGGTGGAAGTGGTATTGGTGGCCAAATTGTAAAAGCATATTTTTTAAACGATATGCCCGTGCCTGTTAATTGTGTTGCCGATTATAATTTACCTGCTTACGCTAACGGAAAAACGCTGGTAATTGCTGCTTCATACAGTGGTAATACCGAAGAAACTATATCCATTTTTAATGATGCCAAAGCACGTGGTTGCAAAATTCTAGCTTTAACCACAGGTGGTAAGTTAGATGAACTTGCTTCATCAAATCAAGTTCACACGTTAAAAATTGAAGGTGGTTTTCAACCACGTATGGCTCTAGGCTTTTCGTTAACCTACTTAGTTATGTTAATGGGTGAGTTAATTGGTAAAGAGTACAAAGAAGAGCTAAGTAACATTGCAACCACACTTGCCGAAACAGAGCCTTACCATGAAGAGGCTGATGCGATGTTTCAAGAAATACGCTCAAGGATTAAAAGCAAGTTTGTGGTGTTGGCTGATGGTCCGCTGGAGCCTATAGCAATTAGGTTTGCACAGCAAATTCAAGAGAATTCAAAGCATGAATGTTTTGTTCATACACTGCCAGAAATGAACCACAATGTAATTGAGAGCTATTATGATACTTTGGATTCTGTGTTTTTTGTGATGAATTCAAGTCAAAATGAACGCGTTAATTTACGTTTTGATTTCTTAGTGGGTTTACTTGAGGTAGAGAATCATAAAGTACTTACCATGCAGCTGGAACAATATAATTTAATAAGTATATATGAACTTATTCATCGTTTGGATTGGGTATCGTTAATGGTAGCTGACGAGCGCAGGGTAGATTCATTAAATGTTCCAAACATCATGTCGCTTAAAGAATATTTGGCATAAGGTTGTTTATTAAACAACCTTTTGTTTTTAACCAATCCCAATGAGTATATTTAATAAACTGTTTAACATCAAGCCCAAAGTTGCAGATGCCTCTTTTGTCAATCCGATTACAACAGAAGTGCACAGCCATCTTATACCAAATATTGATGATGGGGTGCAAAGTTTGGAAGAGAGTATAACAGTAATTAAACATTTTGCTGAACGTGGCTACAAAAAGGTAATAACCACCCCACACATTATGGGTGATTTTTACAAAAATGGTCCTGATAATATTTTACCGGCTCTTGATTTAATTAGAGAAGAGTTAGTAAAACAAAACATCAATATAGAAATACAAGCTGCAGCTGAGTATATGATTGATGATGCGTTTTTGAAAAAAATTGCATCAGGTAATTTACTCACGTTTGGGCAAAATCATGTATTGGTAGAATTGCCATTTACAGAGGAGCCTGCTAACTTTAAAAGCGCATTGTTTGAATTGCGCATAGCCGGATACAAGCCAGTTTTAGCGCATCCCGAGCGCTATGCATTTATGGCTATGCGAAGAGATAAATACACCGAATTATTTGAACAAGGAATATTGTTTCAAATCAACCTATTCTCATTAATTGGCTATTACTCGCCTCAAGTTAAAAAAACGGTGGAGTATCTTATTGAAAATAAGATGGTGCATTTAATTGGAAGTGATTGTCATGGCCACAGACATTTGCCTGTACTTAATGATGCATTAAAAAGTTATAACTACCAACGCATTTGTTCGTTGCCACTTATTAATAATACACTTTAATGTGGTGATGGGCTTGCATAGATGCAAACCCATTCCCACCCTCTGATTAATGGATACTTTCGGCTAATTTTATAGTGGAGTCAATTGAAGGCTTTTTAGATTGATGTGGTACTTCCTCTATCGCAGCAACAAAAACACCTTGTCTATTCAGTAGATCTGCATCAATAAGTTGTTGTAACGAAATAGAACCAATAATGTAATTATATCCTTTACTTCTATACTCCTCGTTTACAGTTTCAAATTGTAATTCCTCAAATACATCATTACTAGCGTAGCGCAAATAAACATGTATAAATGCACTGTTGTCTATTTCCGGTTTCAGGTGTTTATTCAACTTATGATACTCATACGCATAATTGTAACGTAATGCCGAAATATCAGATAATACGGCAGCGGCCGTTGGAAAACTACCCGCCCCTTTTCCCGTTAGTAATTGTTTATCACTAAAAGCTGCAGAAACTTGTACGGCATTAAACTCATTGTTTACGCCATAAAAGGAATCGTTTTGAGGAACAAATTTGGGCAATACAAATGCCTGTATTTTATGATGAACAATTGCCGCTGATGCTACCAGTTTAATGGCGTAATCACGTTGTTTGGCAAAACGAATATCATGCTGACTTAGCTGTTCAATACCATAATTAAAAAGTTGTTCAGGCTTTACAATAACACCAAAAGCATGTGCTAATAAAATCACAATCTTAAACTTTGGATCGAAAGCTTGTACGTCCATGGTTGGATTGCTTTCGGCAAAACCCAATGCTTGTGCTTCCTTCAAAACCTCTTCATAAGATTTTTGCTCGTTTAGTGTTTTGGTTAAAATGTAATTGGTTGTGCCATTTAATATCCCATCAAGCTGCGTTAAAGTATCATTGTTATAATACTCTTCTAACGTCCTAATAATAGGTATCGAACCGCCTACAGCAGCTTCATACAATAAAGAAACGTTATTTTCTTTTGCCAAATCTATTAGTGTTTGAAAATGATTAGCCAACATTTTTTTATTGGCAGTTACTACATGTTTACCTCTTTTCAGGGCCTCGCTCACAATAATAAATGCCTCATCCGCATCATCAATAAGTTCTACAATTACATTGATGCTCTCATCATCCAATATTTCATTTTTGTTAAAAGTAAAGCAGGAGGCAGGTAAACTCCGTTTTTTATCATGATGCTTTACTGCTATTTTTTTTATTTGTGCCTGTAGCGCTGGGTTTTGTTGAAGTACTTCATACAAACCCGATCCTACACAGCCAAATCCGAAAAGTCCTATTGCTGTATTATTTGTCGTCATAATTTTAAGTTAGTTTAAGGATTCAGGTTTATCTGTTAACAACAAACATTGGTGTGGATAAGGCTTACCGTCTTTCACAGATACAAACACAAAAGAGGCCTCACAAATGGTTTCTATTTCTCCCAATTGATTCTCTTTTGAGACATGAACATAGATATCTATTGATGTGCGTCCTAAACGAGTAATGGTTGCCGTAAGTTCAATAATATCTCCTAACAAAGCCGGGCGTTTAAAATCAACTTTATTTAAGCTTGCAGTTACTGCACCATTACACGAAGTATTGTACAAAATACGTCTTGCTGCTTTAGCGGCTGTCAAGTCCATTTCGGCCAATACCTTACCGCCAAATAAAGTTCCTGCGTAATTCAAATCCTCCGGAAATACAATGAAGGAGTGTGTTGTTGTTTGTTCTGTTATTACTTTTAAGTTATTATCGCTGTACATAGTTGTTGTTGGATAGTTCCTATCCTGATTTTATTTATTAAATTTTTATTTAACTGACTGATGTCTGTCCTGGTTGCTCCTCATTTACAACTTGGGATAACGCGAATTTTAAATCCGCGATTAAATCTTCAGCATCCTCCAGCCCAACTGATAATCGAATGAGTGAATCGCTGATACCCGCTACTTGCCTTGTAATTGAAGGTATAGATTTATGTGTCATTTGAGCCGGATGGCAGATTAAACTTTTAACACCACCTAAACTTTCGGCCAGTTTAAATAACTTAGTTTGTGTAACTACTTTTTCGGCAGCAGCTATGTTATCTGTTTTGAGTGAAAATGAAATTACACTACCAAATGCAGATTGCTGTTTAGCAGCAACCTCATGGTTAGGATGTGTTGCTAACCCGGGGTAATACAGGTTTTTAATAGCAGGGTGATTTACCAAAAAATCTGCGATAATTTTAGCGTTTTCACTATGCTTCTTTATGCGTAAAGGCAGTGTTTCTATACCACGAATTAATAACCATGAATCAAACGGACCCAAAACGCCACCTGATGAATTTTGAATAAACTTAAGTTGCTCACTTAATGCTTTTGTTCGCGTAATTACTGCACCGGCAATAATATCTGAGTGCCCTCCAAGGTATTTGGTAGCACTGTGTATTACAACATCCGCACCTAAAGTAATAGGCTGTTGTAGTATAGGTGAAGCGAAAGTATTGTCAACAACAAGCAATGCATCCACGGTTTTAGCGATTGCAGCAATTGCTCGTATATCACTTATTTTTAACGTTGGATTTGTTGGTGTTTCAATCCAAACAAATTTTGTTTTTTCTGTGATGGCATTTAATACATTCTCAATATTGGTGGTATCAACGTAGGTTACTTTTATTCCAAATTTTTCATAGATATGCGTGAAGATACGGAATGTACCTCCATAAATATCGTCACAGGCAATAATCTCATCACCCGACTTTAAGAGTTTAAGCACCGCATCAATGGCTGCTAAACCACTGGCAAAAGCAAATCCGGCATCACCTTCCTCCAATTTAGCCAATAGCTGTTCTAGTGTTGCACGCGTTGGGTTGTTAGTGCGTGAGTAATCAAAACCTTTGTTTACTCCAGGTGCTTCTTGCACAAAAGTAGACGTTTGATAGATTGGAACACTAATGGCTCCGGTTAATTGGTCTACAGGAATATCATGTATAATTTGTGTATCTAATTTGTATGTTGACATAACGAGTTGTGTTGGTATGCACCAACTGCTTTAAATTTTAATTGAATTGATTGTGTGCCGGAAACCAGCTAAAGATTTTTGTATGGGTTGGAGAATACGTCCTGTATTCTAGCAACAACAGTGTTGGTGATGCATTGCAACGCAATGCATACGCATCATGCACATCATGGTGTGCATAGCAAAAGCAGCCACAGCAAACGTATTTTCGTTTGTTTGTTTACGTGTCTGTGATATGGTGAAACTAAAATTCACTACTACTTTTACAATTTAATTTTAATGTGTGTTGATTTTTCAAAGTTAATGAAGCGAACCTCGAAACGCTTGTAGTTTTGGTGTGTGATGATGTGATTACATCATATGAACAGTGCAACACATAGGCATGTGCATTCGCATGGCGTGCATCATGTTAGTAGTAATATGTGTCTTGGTTGCTGTCATTTTTTGATGGTGCAAACAAATTCATTTCTAAAATAAAATGCAACAAAAATTTTTAGTAACAAGAATATATTGGCTGTATGCCTTGTAAAATATAGGGGCTTGAGTGATGTAATTTTTTTGTTATGTGGGTTATTCTACTTCATCAAGTAGTTGTGCTAACTTTCTGTCTTTATTGGTAACAATGTATCCGGCATCGTGTGTTCGTAAAACCACATGCACCTTATTATACACGTTACTCCATTCCGGGTGATGATTAAACGCTTCAATAACAACAGCGGCTTTACCCATCCAATTAATAGCATCCATAAACGTGTCAAACTTGTAGGTTTTACTTAGTTTATTGTCTTTTTCAATCCAGTTGTTACTCATTTTAATATCAATTTATGAGCAAGCTAATCTTTTATACCCATATTTGTAGTACACGATAAAAAGTTATGAGTAAACAATTGCTATTGCTGGTTATATGTTTTGTTGTATCAATTTCATGCTTTGCACAAAACACTTGGATTAAAAACTTTGGTTCAACACAGTTTGAATATTTTGATGCCATTACCACGGATGATTCTGGTAATGTATATGTAGCGGGAAGAATGGCTGCCAGCATGACAATTGGTGACACCACTATACCAAAAGTTGGTGGGAATTCGTACAGTTATTTTTTAGCTAAATTTACCACCAACGGAAATTTTGTTTGGGTAAGAGGAGTAAATGTTGCACCCAATATTGAACTAGTTGGTGGACTTACAGTAGATAAACAATACAATGTTTACATGAGTATTAGTGATCCCGGAACATTGTTTAAATTTGATAAAGATGGAACACAATTGTATAAAAAAACCATTCAATCGTGGAAACCGCGCCTAGGTAATGTTTTGGTCGATGACAGCAATAACGTTTGGATTTGTGGCTCGTTTAGTCAGTATAATTTTAGTTTAGACGGACTACCTACCATGCCCCATAATGGTGGAACTTCTTTATACATTGCTAAAATGGATACCGCGGGTACGGCTCGTTTGGTTATTCCCATTGGATGTAATAGCATAAGTGCTCGAATGGGTAAAATTGCATTACGAGATAGTTTGGTATACGTAACTGCAAATGGACATTTTGATGTATATATCAAAAATGATACGTTTACCAATGCCAATATTATTACCGCATGTTTCAATCAAAAAGGCGATTACAAATGGGCACGTAAAATCTTCCCCAACACCTCAACCAGCTTAGAGCATATTTCTGATATTGTAGTTACTTCGCAACACCAAGTGGTTATTGGTGGGTTGTTTTATAATCCAATTAATGTTTCAGGAACAGTTTTAAGTAATGCCAACAATAGAGAAAACTTTTTTATGGCATCATATCTTCCAAATGGTAATTTAAAATGGGCCAAGCAATCCAATAGTATTTATTCATCATGTAATGCGTTGGCATTAACCCCGGATGATAAAATTGCGGTAGCAGTAGATTATAGTTTTGGATTTGCGTTTGGCGGACAAGCAGGTGGTGATGGTGTATCGAATAAAAGGTATGCATTAATGATGAGTGTAGACGAAAATGGAAATGCGAGCTGGATTAAAACATTAGGGCAAAGCGATTGGACTTATGCCAATGCTATTGCAGTAGATAAACAAGGTAATTGGTATATGGGTGGGCAATTTCAATCAACCACAACCAATACTATTGATGGAAATGCTTTACGTGTGGTTGGTGAAGCTGATGCATATTTTATCAAGAATTTTTATTTACCAGTAACCGGTGGAGCTTCCTTGTTTAATTTTTGTAAAGATGGAAAACCAACTCAGTTAACGGCTTCAGGAAATGGTGTAAAATGGTATGCGGATTCATTGTTAACTCAGCAGGTTTTTGCAGGCACTAACTTTACGGTACAATTCGATTCTGCCGTTACGTATTATGTAATTCAAACCCAAGGTGGCGCTAGGAGTGCAGCCAAAAAAGTATCCGCCTTTTTGTTTGACTTAACTCCGGTTAGTTTACTAAAAAATGGAGATACGTTAATGGTTAACTCAAATAAGGGAAAACAATACAAGTGGTATAAAAATGGGGCCTTGTTAAGTGGCAAAACATCACAAAATTTATTGGTTACTTCAAGTGGAAATTACCATGCGGTAATGACAGATAGCAATGGATGTACTAATTATACGGATACATTAAATATGCAGGTAGTTGGCTTGGCCGAAGCAAATACTATCGACTTAAATATTTATCCTAATCCTGCTCATGAGGTAATTTATTTTGAGGGTAATTATTCGGTTAACGAGGTGAGCTTTTACAACACATCGGGTAATTTAATAAAACAGATTACAGATAAAAGCATGCAAAGCTACAGTATAAAAGACTTACCCAATGGCTTGTACATGGTAAAAATTGCCACTAAACAAGGCACTACCATTAAGCGAATACTGGTTATACATCAATAAAAGTGAACACTTATTGGTAAAATAGCCTACCCTATCCACACTTATTTTAAAAAAAGTATAGCTCATGCTAATGGCTTAAAACGTAAAATTGAAAATCAAGTAATACGTTTATGGCATTAAGCAGATTTTGGTCGTACATTATTGTACTGAGCGCGATTTATATTTTTTACATGTTGGGCACAGGCCAAATGTACACCCTGGGTAGTTTGGTTAATGGCAAACAAAACGATCCAACCATTGTATCTGAGGTTGAAGCCAAACAACTGCAACAAACCGATACGGCTTTATTTACAGCGCTGCAAGCCAATAAGGTATATGCCAATGCAACAGCAGATACCACTTACCATTTAATGGATAATGGTATTGTGCAAATTGCTGCCGGCAAACAAGCTGCGGATGGTATTTTTCCTACCTGTAAAAATACCATCATGGATATTTGGCTTCCCTTAATTGGTTACCTAACGTTTTTCTGCGGTTTATTAAACCTGTTAAACGATAGCAATGCCATTACTAAATTGGCCAATGTGCTTTCTCCATTTTTTGCAAAAATTTTTCCTGAGCTACCTAAAGGCCATCCTGCGTATGGATTTATGACCATGAATTTTGCCGCAAACTTTTTAGGGTTAGATAATGCCGCTACACCATTTGGATTAAAAGCCATGGAAAGCATGCAAGAAGTAAATGCCAACAAAGAGAAAGCGAGTAATAGCCAAATCATGTTTTTGTGTTTGCATGCTGCCGGTTTAACTTTAATTCCAACCTCTATTATTGGCTATCGTGCTGCACAGCATGCTGCAAATCCAGCAGACATTATGTTGCCAACCATCATTACTTCATTTGTTGGAACCATTGCTGCACTCATTTTTGTAAGCATTAAACAACGCATTAATTTATTGAATCCTATAGTAATTGGTTTTGTTACGGTAATTAGTGCTGTAATTGGTTTCTTACTGTTTTATGTAAATCAATTAACCGGTATACAAAAGTTTCACTTTACGGGTAACCTAAGTAATGGCGTATTGCTGTTTATTATTTTGGCCATTGTTGCTTACAGTATTTTTCAAGAAAAAATTTTTAAGACCAATAACACCAATATATTCGACTCGTTTGTACATGGTGCTAAAGATGGCTTTACAACCGGAGTGCGCGTGTTGCCTTATATGATTGCCATGTTGGTTGCCTTAAGTATTTTCCGCAACTCTGGTTTAATGAATATTGTAATGAGTGGAGTAACCTCTGTACTTGCTGCATTTGGTGTTGATCCGCAAATTATACAAGCCATACCTGTTGCCTTAATGCGTCCGTTTAGTGCAGGTGGTTCGCGCGGATTTATGTTAGATGCCATGAAAACGTATGGTGCGGATAGTTTAGCCGGACAACTCTCATGTTTGTTTCAAGGTGCAGCCGAAACCACGTTTTATGTAGTAGCTTTATATTTTGGTTCAGTAAATATTAAAGATAGCCGTTACGCATTAAGCGTAATGCTCTTGGTTGATTTGGTTTGTATACTTACCGCCATTTTTGTGGTGAAGATTTATTTTTAGGATATGAGTAATTCGCGTCAAGGTTAAAACGAAATTACTTTTGTGATAAACGAACAAAAGATTAAAGCGATAATAGTCCCTAAGCGAGTTCGGAATTTTCAACCCTAACCAGAGTGGAGCGCAGCTTAACCTCGGGGGAAGACTCAATTACATAAAAATTATCAACGCGTATACAAAACATACTTTTTTCTGATATTTTCGCATTTCATCATTGGCCCGAAAAATGGACTTATGGTGTTGTAAGCAAGCATAAAACAATAAATTATATACACGTATGGCTTTGGACATAACAGGAAAAATTGTTCTGAAATTGAACAAAACTGAAGGAATTAGTAAAGCAGGTAAACCTTGGAGCAAGCAAGAATTTGTAATTGAAACACAAGAAACATATCCGCGTAAAGTAATGATTAGCACCATGAACGAGAAAGTAAACGAACTTGAGCGTTTTAATGTAGGCGATACCATTACTGCTTCATTAAATATCGAAAGCCGCGAATACAATGGCCGTTGGTACACAGACGTACGCGCTTGGAAACTTCAAGGTCAAAACAGTGGTATGGCTGCTGCGGCCGAAGATCCTTTTCATCCTGATAACGAACCTACTTTCACAGCAGATTCAGCATCAGATGATTTACCGTTTTAATTAAAACATTTCAGAAAAGCGTCCCGAATGTAACATCGGGACGCTTTTTATTTATATACCATTGTCCTTTTTTAATAGATTTGTGCGTTTATGATTGACCACAACCTTAAAATATATAACACGCTTACGCGTAACACAGAAAAGTTTGAACCTATTCATGCCGGACACGTTGGTATGTATGTGTGCGGACCAACTGTATATAACAATGCCCATTTAGGTAATGCGCGTACTTTTATATCCTTTGATGTAGTGTTTAGATACCTGCAGCATTTGGGTTATAAAGTGCGTTATGTGCGTAATATTACTGATGCCGGCCACTTAGAGAGTGATGCCGATGAAGGTGAAGATAAAATTAGCAAAAAAGCTAAGTTGGAGCAATTAGAGCCCATGGAAATTGTGCAACGTTACACGATAGATTTTCATAATGTAATGGCTGCTTTTAATGCTTTACCTCCAAGTATAGAACCAACTGCAACAGGTCATATCATAGAGCAAATAGAAATGACCAAACAAATTATGGCCAATGGTTTTGCTTACGAGAGTAACGGCACCATTTATTTTGATGTAGAGAAGTTTGCTAAAGACAATAACTATACTGCATTAACAGGGCGTAATTTAGATGACTTGTTGAATGGTACACGCGAACTTGGTGGACAAGACGATAAACGTGGTAGACTTGATTTTGCACTTTGGATTAAAGCGAAACCCGAACATATTATGCGTTGGCCCAGTCCGTGGGGCGAGGGTTTTCCGGGTTGGCACCTAGAGTGCTCAGCCATGAGTAAAAAATATTTAGGCGATAGGTTTGATATTCATGGTGGCGGTATGGATTTAGCTCCTACACATCACACCAATGAAATTGCGCAAAACGTAGCTTGTAATCACCATAAAACTCCTGTTAATTATTGGATGCATACCAATATGCTAACCGTAAACGGACAAAAAATGAGTAAGAGTTTAGGTAATTCTTTCTTGCCGTTTGAGTTGTTTGCAGGCACACATAAATTGTTAGACAAAGGCTACAGCCCAATGACAGTGCGCTTTTTTATGTTACAAGCACATTACCGCAGTACACTTGATTTTAGTAACGAGGCTTTACAAGCTGCCGAAAAAGGTTTTGCACGATTGATGAATGCCATGAAGTTGTTGGATGGTTTAAAAACCGGAGTAACATCTACATCAAACATCAACGATTTAAAAACAAATATTTACGCTGCAATGGATGATGATTTTAACACACCTATTGCGTTGGCGCATTTGTTTGATGGCGTAAGAATAATTAACAGCGTAAACGATGGTAAAGAAACCATTACCGAAAGCGATAAAAATACATTGGTGCAGTTAATGAAAATCATGGTGTTTGATGTGTTAGGATTAAAAGAAGAAAACGTTGTTAATACCGATAAAATAGATGGGTTGATGAACATGATTTTAGATGTTCGTTCTGATGCAAAATCGCGTAAAGATTTTTCAACTTCAGATTTGATTAGAGACAAATTGAAAGAAATTGGTTTCGAAATTAAGGATGGTAAAGAAGGAACCAGTTATACCATTCTTTAATGCTTGTCGTTTATTAACTTGCGTTACACAGATAACAAAATGAAAAAAAATATTCAATTAAAAATAAGTGCTGCTGCTCTGTTGTTAATCGGTTTTGTGGCTTGTACTAACGAGCCTAAAACTCAATCCAAACAGGAAACTACTAACACTGAAACAGTTGCACCATACCAACAAGTATCGCCTGTATTTAATGCAGATAGTGCTTATTATTTTGTTGAGAAACAAGTTTCATTTGGGCCACGAGTAACCAATAGTGAGCCGCATAAAAAGTGTGGCGATTGGATGGTAAATGAGTTGAAAAAATATGCAGATAATGTAATTGAACAGAAGGCTTCAATTACCAATTTTGATAACAAGAAATTAAATGTTAGAAATATTATTGCCGAAATCAACCCGCAAGCACAAACAAGAATTTTATTATGCGCACATTGGGATAGCCGCCCTTACGCAGACCAAGATACCAAAGATACCGACAAGCCAATTTTAGGTGCAAACGATGGTGCAAGTGGAGTAGGGGTGTTGATGCAAATTGCCAAAACGTTAAAACAAATTCCGCCATCTGTTGGGGTTGATATTGTTTTGTTTGATGCCGAAGATTTAGGTAAACCCGAGTATGATAACAGCTATTGTTTAGGCTCTCAGTATTGGAGCGCAAACTTGCACAAGCCGGGTTACAAAGCAAATTTTGGAATATTGTTAGATATGGTTGGCGCACCTGATGCAAAATTTGCATGGGAACAAGTTTCTATAGAGGCCGCTCAGCCTGTGTTACAAAGTGTGTGGCAAACGGGTCATAACTTAGGTTTTGCCAATTACTTTATGTACTATCAAAAGTCTGGTATAATTGATGATCATTACTATGTAAATAAAATTGCTAAAATCCCTACCATAGATATTATTCATTACGATGCAGCCTCTCGAACTGGTTTCCCTGGCCACTGGCATACACATAATGATAACATGAGTGCTATCGACAGAAATACATTAAAAGCAGTAGGACAAACTTTATTAGAAGTTATATACACCACCAAATAGGGGTTGTTTTATTTTAGGGTGTCTTGATTTTTTTGGAGTACATTTATATGTATGTTATTTACATTGATTATTAGTGTTTTAGCATTATTATCGTACGCCCAATTTTTAAGTATAAACCTAATTTATGAAAACAGCACTCAAAGTATTCGGGGCGTTATTGGCCCTGGTTATTCTATTTGTAGTAGGTTTTTTAACCTATGTCAATTTCAAATCACCTAAAAGTTATACCGTTCCTATTTCAGATTTAACGGTAGAAATTACACCTGAGCGTGTGGCTAATGGTCAGCGTATGGCATCAATGTTGTGTATTCAATGTCATGCCAACGATCAAAACCAGCTTACCGGTAAATTAATGAAAGATGTACCTGCAGAGTTTGGACAGGTCTACTCAAAGAACATTACAACACATCCTGATTTGGGTATTGGAAAATGGACCGATGGAGAAATTTATGTAATGTTACGTACAGGTATTAAACCTGATGGAACCACAGGTTTGTTTATGCCTAAGTTTCCTTTAATGGCTGATGAAGACGTAAAAGATATTATTGCTTGGTTACGCTCAGAGGATTCTTCATTAGCACCGGTTGCAGATGAAGCTCCTGCCACACAAGCGTCATTATTAGGAAAGTTTTTGCGCGACTTTGTGTTTAAACCTACGCCAATGCCAAGCGCACCAATTTATCGACCTGATACCAATAATTTGGTTGCCTTAGGTGAGTACGTAGTGAATAAACAAATTGCTTGTTTTGCCTGCCACAGCAAAGATTTTAAAACCATGAATGAGTTAGAACCAACCAAATCTGAGGGGTATTGTGGTGGTGGAAATCCCATGTTAAATATGAAAGGTGAGGTTGTATATTCAACCAACATTACTTTTGATGAAACTGGTATTGCAAACTATACTGAAGATGAATTTTTACAAGCCGTTAAGTATGGTAAAAAGAAAAATGGTGAAATGTTGCGCTACCCAATGGTACCTCATACACAACTTACCGATACCGAGGTGAAAGGAATTTATGCATATTTAAAAACCATACCTAAATTAAAAACAGCAAGTCTAAAATAAAAGCGTAACAAATGGGACTACCAAAAAGTTAGTTCCATTTGTTTCATTCAATAATTACTCAATGTGATGTTTTACTTTCTTGTTTGTTAAATTTATGATGACCTGCGATTAAACTTCCTGAGTAGTTAAATATTTTTTCCAATACCGCTTTCCATAAGCACAAAAAATTTCATCATTTACTTTGATTGTTTTATTGGCAATAATGCAAACATTATCGTTTTCATCTAATGCTATTCTACTGTTGTTATTAAATCCAGAATCGCCCAATCCTATTGCATCGTTTGCATACTTAGCAAAGCAGTTACTATGTATGGAGTCCATTATACTGCCGTCAAGCATGGCAATAAAATATTGATCTTTTCCTTGCTCAGCGCGTTTAAGAGCTACAGCATCACTAAGTCGTTCGCCTGCAAAGATGGCAATAACTTCATCCTTATAAATCTTAATAGCAGTATACAATCCATCGCCTGCATTTTTAATTTGCGAGGCTGCCTTGTATAAATAATCATTTTCAGGTGCCTGTATAAAGTTGGTGTCTGTAGTTTTTTTTATGTTGTGTTTCATGGTATTTAAATTACACAACTAAACTTAATGTTTATCAAATAGAATTATCCTTATCGGTTAAATCACAATACACCATTGTGGTTTGATGATTTAAATTAATTAGGATAAGAGTGTATTCTACATCAATTACTTGATGCATTGATTTAAATTGTGAAATATGTATCAAGAGTTTTAGGCCTGAACCTTATTCAGCCCATGCACCGCTTTTGCAATTTGGTTAATCAGTTCAGGTTCTTTTTCGAAGGCATTCCCTACCACTACCACATCCGCTCCTGCATTGCAAGCAGCCACAGCTCCTTCAGCAGTTTTAATTCCACCACCAATAAATATTGGTCCGTTTACACTTTCGCGCACAGCACTAATTATTTTGGTTGATATAGGATGTTGTGCACCGCTACCGGCATCCATGTATGTAACTTGTAAGCCCAGCATTTCTCCTGCCATGGCTGTACACGCAGCAATACTATGTTTTTCTGCAGGTATGGGTGTAGTATTACTCATGTAACTTACAGAGGTAATATTACCACCATCAATTAGCATGTACCCGGTAGGAATAATTTCTAAACCGCTTTGTTTAAGCATAGGTGCAGCCAATACGTGTTTACCTATCAACAAATCAGGATTACGTCCGCTAATTAATGATAACAATAAAATGGCATCGGCATCTTTGCTAACCTGCATAATATTACCTGGAAATAAAACAACCGGTATTTGGGTGTGCAGCTTTATAATTTGAATACACTTATCAAAAAAACCATTGGTAATAAGGCTTCCACCAACCAATATAAAATCAACCGATGCATCGTTGCTGCGTTGGCAAATATCAACCAACTGCGATTCGTTTTCGATGCTATCCGGATCAATTAATACTGCCAAATGTTTTTGCTTGCTGGCAATGTTGTTTTTAAGTGTATGTAGTACTAGGTTTTTCAATCTTTGTTATTGGCAAACAGCTTATCGTATTTGCTCATCCTTACAAATAAAGCACTTTTTGGCAAAATGTGGTGTTTAATTCTTGATTTTAGTGTGATAAATTTCCTCAAATAACTGCAAAGGCTTATTGCATAAGGGTATTACGTTTATGTTAATTTTGTAAGTGCCTCACTGTCTATTTTAAACAACAAAATACCTCATTTAGAGTGAATTAAAAGCGCAAGCTAAATCAGTAAAATCGGGCTTTTGTGTGTTAATAATTTGGTTATGCACATAGCTTAACCCTTATGCAATGCGACTGTGGAATGTTGGCAAAATTTTGCGTGTGGAAAATGCAGTTTGATTCCAAACTTATTCTAATCCATTTTTGATGAAAAACCCCGTAAAAAAACGGAGTTACTTTTTTTAAGACTTATAAACCTAAAAAATTGTTCCAATAATATGAGCACCAAATCATCAAAAAAAACCGAGCAAAGAGGCCTTCGCGTGGATCGCTTCTTTACCAAGGATGGTGTAAGCGCATTCGACTTGTTTGAATACGACACACGTACATCTGTAATCAAAAACCCAAATGGCGAAAAAGTATTTGAGTTAAACAACGTTGAAGTTCCGAAATTCTGGAGCCAAGTTGCTACGGATGTATTAGCACAAAAATATTTCCGCAAAGCGGGTGTTCCAATGCCTGATGGCACAACCGGTAGCGAAAACTCCATTAAGCAAGTTGCACATCGTATGGCACATTGCTGGAAATCGTGGGGTGAGCAATACGGTTACTTTGCTTCTGCAGAAGATGCAAACAAGTTTTATGATGAGTTGGTATTTATGATTATTGGTCAGTATGCTGCACCAAACTCACCACAATGGTTTAACACCGGCTTACACAGCTCATACGGTATTACCGGTAAACCTCAAGGACATTATTTCGTAAATCCTACAACAGGTAAATTAGAAAAATCAACTTCGGCATATGAACGTCCACAGCCCCACGCATGTTTCATATTGTCTGTTGATGATGATTTGGTAAACGAAGGTGGTATCATGGATCTTTGGGTACGTGAAGCACGTATTTTCAAGTATGGTTCGGGTGTAGGAACAAACTTTAGCCGTGTACGTGGTGCAGGCGAAAAACTATCTGGTGGAGGAACCTCATCTGGTTTAATGAGTTTCTTAAAAATCGGTGACCGTGCTGCAGGTGCAATTAAATCTGGAGGAACAACCAGCCGTGCTGCTAAGATGGTGTGCCTTGATTTGGATCACCCGGCAAGTGTTGAATTCCTCAATTGGAAAAAAGACGAAGAGAAAAAAGTTGCAGCTTTAATTGCTGCAGGATATCCTAGCGACTACGAAGGTGAAGCTTATGCAACCGTATCGGGTCAAAACTCAAACAACTCAGTTCGTATCCCTCATGCATTTTTTAAAGCATTAGAAGAAGGTAAAAACTGGGATTTAATTGGTCGTGCTAAAGGCAACGTGATGAAATCAATCCCTGCAAAAGAATTATGGGATATGATTGGCGATGCTGCATGGGCTTGTGCTGATCCAGGTGTACAATACGATTCAACCATTAACGAATGGCATACCTGCCCTGAGGGTGGAAGAATCAATGCGTCAAATCCTTGCTCAGAGTACATGTTCTTAGATAATACTGCATGTAACTTAGCATCATTAAACTTAATGCGTTTCTTCAACCCTGAAACTTGCGAGTTTGATGTAAAAGGTATTGAGCATGCTTCGCGTATCTGGACTATCGTATTGGAAGTTTCTGTACTGATGGCTCAGTTCCCATCGCAAGAAGTAGCACAATTATCTTACGAATACCGCACTTTAGGTTTAGGTTATGCTAACTTAGGCTCTGCTTTAATGGTTGCAGGTATTCCTTACGATTCACCAAAAGCATTTGCTATTTGTGGTGCAATTACTGCAATATTAACCGGTACAGCATACAGCACTTCAGCCGAGATGGCTGCGCATTTAGGTCCATTCCCTAAATACGAAGAGAATAAAAATCACATGTTACGTGTTATGCGTAACCACCGCTATGCTGCATACAACGCAACTGATGCTTATGAAGGTTTAACAATTAAACCTGTTGGAATTGATCCTAAATACTGCCCTGATTACTTATTAAGTGCTGCTTGCACATCATGGGATAATGCAGTACAATTAGGTGAAAAACATGGTTACCGCAACGCTCAAACCACTGTAATTGCTCCAACCGGAACAATTGGTTTAGTAATGGATTGCGATACTACCGGTATTGAACCTGACTTTGCTTTGGTTAAATTTAAAAAATTATCAGGTGGTGGATATTTCAAAATCATCAACCAATCAGTTCCTGCTGCATTAAAGAATTTAGGTTACACTACAGAAGAAAGTGATGCCATTATTAAATATGCAATTGGTCATGCAACCTTAACCGGTGCACCTCACATCAATCCAGAGAGCCTTGCTTTCCGTGGATTTACAGCAGAGGAAATTGCTAAGTTAGATAAAGCAGCTTCGGGTGCATTTGAAATTAGCTTCGCATTTAACCACTGGACTTTAGGTGAAGAGTGCATGCAACGTTTAGGCTTTACTGCTGACGAATACAATCATCCTAAATTTAACTTATTACGCAAATTAGGATTTACACGTGCCGAAATTGAAGAAGCAAACAACTATGTATGTGGAACAATGACAGTAGAAGGTGCTCCTGCATTAAAAGAAGAACACTTAGCTGTATTTGATTGCGCAAATAAATGCGGAAACATTGGAGAGCGTTATATCGCTGCTACAGGTCATATCCGTATGATGGCTGCTGCTCAACCTTTCTTATCAGGTGCTATTTCTAAAACCATCAACTTGCCAAATGAGGCCTCTGTTGATGATATTAAAGAGTGCTACCACTTAAGTTGGAGCATGGGCTTAAAAGCAAATGCATTGTATCGTGATGGTTGCAAATTGTCTCAACCACTTAGCAACAAATCTGATGTTAAGGATGAGGAAGAAGTACAAGAAGCAGTTGAATCTGTTTTAGGTGCTGATGCAAACAAACCGGTTGGTGAGTTAACTCCTGAGCAAGTTTTAGATGCAGCTACAGCAATCTTAAATCGTAGTCATGATACGGAATTTAAACGTAAGTTAGCACGTATTGTGGAGCGTAAGCAATTACCTGGTAAACGTACAGGCTTTACGCAAAAAGCAAGTGTTGGCGGACAAACCATATTTGTGCGCACAGGTGAATACGAAGATGGAACGTTAGGTGAAATTTTTGTTGACTTACACAAAGAAGGTGCAACACTTCGTTCGTTAATGAACTGTTTCTCTATTGCAGTATCATTAGGTTTACAATACGGTGTGCCTTTAGAAGAGTACGTAGATAAATTTACCTTTACCCGTTTTGAACCTGCAGGTATGGTAACCGGTCATAGTAACATTAAAAATGCTACTTCAATTATCGATTACATGTTCCGTATGTTAGGATTTGAATACTTGGGTAGAGAAGATTTTATTCAGGTACCTGCAACAGATGAGCAACGCGCACATTTAGCAGTTAACCAAAAACATAATTTGCCAACTGCTACCATACAAAATGTAGTAATTAATCCGGTGAGTGCTCCTGCTGCAACTCCTGCACCAATTGGTTTTATGAAACCAACTCCGGTAGCAGAGCCAACAAGTAGTGCTCCTGAAGCAAGTGCAACAACGGTAGATCAAACACAAGCTTACTTAAAGAGCTTTGGCGATAGCCCTGCTTGCCCAAGCTGCGGTAGTTTAACCATACGTAGTGGTGCTTGTTACAAATGCATGAACTGCGGTACACAAACTGGTTGCAGTTAATCAATAGATTTAACAATTATACTTTATACAAAATCCCCCATCGAGTAAAATCGGTGGGGGATTTTTAATTATTTTAATATATTCGGTTAATTAAAAAATTATAACCACTAAATGATTAGCGCTTTTACATAGACTAATAGTAAATTTCGTGTAGAAGCTAACACCTATGATAAAAACAGTAAATACACAAAAAATGATAACGGAATACTCGGAAACTAAAAATGCTCCGATTTCTTTTTTGTGTGAAGACCAAGAGACATACTACGCAAAGTATATTCAAGATCCAAAAGAGTTTGATTGTTTGGTTTATGAACTTGCTTGTAATAAGATAGCCGAATTAATTGGGTTAGAGGTTTCTGAAACTGCTTTTGTAAACGTATGTAAAAACTCTTTGGCACATAGTAGAATTAAAAACTACGGAAACCTAAGATTTTTTAAAGAAGGTATTACGGCATTTGGCGTTAAAGAAATTCAGTATGTTGATATGGTAACTAATTTACCTCTGATAAATAAAAAATCAGATTTTAAAAAGATGAATAATCCATATGACCTTATTTTAATAGCACTTTTTGATATGCATATAGCGAATAAAGATAGGCATCCGGAAAACTTCAATCTTTTACTTTCAAAAGGGAAAACCAGAACAATTTACGCTATTGACCATTACGATACTTTTGGTGGTTTAAACTATTTGGGCAAAATAAATCCTAACCACTATTTTCACGTAGATAACACTATTCTAAGGGCTCAGTTTGTTCAAGAACTCATACTCAAATACTATGATATACAAACGGTTGTAGATTTAGTTGAAAAATATGCATACCTTTGCAACCCAAAACAAATTAATGCTTTATTAGATGAGTTATTTAATCAAATTCCAAAAACCTGGAAATTATCTGCAACGTTAAAAGATGATATGCTTGCTCTGGTAACAAATACAGAAAGAATAAGTGGCATACAAAAAAGTGTTAAAGAATTTATTCAACTCATAAAAAAGACCTATTAGTTATGAAAAACTTCCTATCGGCAGTTTATATAAAAACCAATTTTGTTTCTGACGAAAGGCTTTGTGTTGGCCTTTTTTGCGGTAGTGAGAATGGTATGTACTTTAATTACTCTGATGAAAAATTGAAGTTAGCTTCTTCTATTTTACCTAAAGATGTAGTTAAGTCACTTAATGATGATTTAAAAAGAATTGCAGTTGAGATAAAAGAGGTGAATACAACTGCGTTCTCTAATAAAGAAAATACCTACTCATCTGCTTATTTTACCTACTTATCAAAGTACAGTTCGGGCTTACTACAATTTACTACCCCAGAACCAATTACTAATGAAATCAATGTAGGGATATTTGAATCATTCTATTTGAAATATGTTGGTGCCTTGGAAGAAAAGCCGCTAAAAAACAAACCAACTGATTTCAGGAAACAAGTAAAAAAGGTGCTTTCTAAGGAAAGTTTTAAAAAGCACGCTGATATTAATTTTGAGCTAACAACTAAGCTTGTTCCGGATATTTTTGCACCATCAAAAGTTGATTTTATTGCTTGTAATGGCAGCATATTTGCAGGTAAAGCAGTTGATTTTCAGGCTGAATTGCCAACTATACAAAGTCACATCAATAGTTTTTGGATAACAACGGAGGGGCTAAAAAATTTAGCCAAAAACAAAAAACTTGATGGAGAGGGTACGTATGAGTTATACATAAATTATCCTGAAGACAAAGATCACAAAAAACTAGTCGACAGCATTAAACGTAATCCAATTATTCCGTTTATTGTTAAAGACATTGACGGTTTAGTTGAGTCAGAAGCAATCATATTAAAGTACGAAAAGTTTACTGAGCGAATGGCCAATATATAAAGCCAATTCATACAAAAAAATCCCCGTCTCTTTCGAAACGGGGATTTTCTTTTTATAGATTTTTAAAATCTTAGTTAGCTTTTAAACCTAATGCTTCAACCATTTTAGCACCAATTTCAGCAGGTGATTCTACTACGTGTAAACCACACTCGCGCATGATAGCCATTTTAGCTGCAGCGGTATCATCATGTCCGCCAACAATTGCACCGGCATGACCCATTCTGCGGCCCGGAGGCGCTGTTTGGCCAGCAATAAAGCCTACAACCGGTTTTTGATTTCCGTTAGCTTTAATCCAACGAGCGGCATCTGCTTCGTAGCTACCACCAATTTCACCAATCATAATAATGGCATCAGTTTCTGGGTCGTTCATTAACATTTCTACTGCATCTTTAGTAGGTGTTCCAATAATTGGGTCACCACCAATACCAATTGCTGTAGAAATACCTAAACCTGCTTTTACTACTTGATCTGCAGCTTCGTAAGTTAAAGTTCCTGATTTTGATACAATACCGATACGGCCTGATTTAAACACGAAGCCCGGCATAATACCAACCTTAGCTTGACCAGGAGTAATAACACCAGGGCAGTTAGGGCCAATTAAACGGCAATCTTTTCCTTTAATGTATTCTTTTACCGGAATCATGTCTTTTACCGGAATACCTTCTGTAATGCAAATAATAACTTTAATTCCTGCATCAGCTGCTTCCATAATTGCGTCTGCTGCAAATGCCGGTGGAACGAAAATAATTGATGTATTGGCTTGTGCTTGATCAACCGCATCTTTAACGGTGTTAAATACAGGACGATCTAAGTGTGTTTGTCCGCCTTTACCCGGTGTAACACCACCAACTACGTTTGTACCATACTCAATCATTTGTTGAGCATGAAATGTGCCTTCGCTACCTGTAAAGCCTTGCACAATAACCCTTGAATTTTTGTCGACTAAAACTGCCATGGTATATTTAAAATATATTTTATTAATACTTAACGAGGCGCAAATATGCGCAATTTTCAGCAAAAACCACTGTATTATTTAAGGTTTTGGAATTTAGTTACTTAACTTCTCCTTTGCCAGTATATCAAGCCTGATATTACCAAAAGTACTGTTGTACCAATAATGCTCAACAGTCCTACATTTTCGCTTATATTAAAACCTTGGGTTTCGGTGGTTTCTATTTCTTTCTCTTTACCTAAAGCTTTTAATAGGCGTTCGTTTTCTGCTTTTTCGGCCTCGTATTGCGCTTCTATGTTTTCAAGCTTTTGTCTGGTTTCTTCACTATACAAACTATCGTTGTAGGCTGCATGTAATTTATAATACACCAAAGCTTCTTTATAGTTGCCCAGTTTATCTTCTAGTTTGGCCAGTAAATCGTAAGAGTTTACCATATCAATCACATCGTCTTGTTCTTGAGCCGATTTTAAAGCTCGTGTTGCATATTTTTTGGCCGCAAAAAACATATCAAGATTGAGGTAACAATAAGCAATGTTGTTGCAAGTAATGGTTTGCGATTGTTTGTCATTTAATTGTTCATCTACAGAAAGCGATTTGTGGTAGTATTTTAAAGCTGTTTTATAATCCTTCTCTTCAAAATGTACCAACCCTATGTTGTTAATGGCTGAGGCTTCACCCTTAATATCACCAAGGCTAATATACGTTTCCATAGCCTCGTTGTAATGTTTAAGTGCATCATCATTAATTCCTAAAATGTGGTAAATGTTACCAATGTTATTTAAGGCATCGGCCATACTTTTTTTATCGTCAATATCTTTAAACGTGTGGTAAGATTGTTCGAAATACTCGAGTGCTTTACTGTAGTTTTTTTGCTCTTGGTTAATTACACCAATATTATTCAGGGTGATTGCCTCGCCTCTTCTATCGTTTGCCTCGCGCGAAATGGTTAGCGATTGAATAAAATTAGATAAGGCTTTGGTTAATTTACCTTGTAAAAAATGCAGACTTGCCATGCTGTTTAAAGCAGCAGCTACTCCTTTTTTATTCCCAACTTTTTGATGCTGTACATATGCCCAAACATAACAGGCCCTTGCTTGCGCATTGTCGCCAATATTTTTAAAATAATTACCACGGTTGGCATAAGCATAACCTAAACCTCGGGTGTAGTTTAGCTTTTTAGATTTAGTAATGGCTGTATCAGCATAAAGCAGTGCTTTTTCTATATCTACGTTTCTGTATTCGTTAGAAAGCTCATTGTAAACATCAACCACAGCAGTATCTCTTGATGACTTTAAGGCCATCATCAAGCTATCAATGTTTTTTTGTTTTTGGGCCAAAACGATGTTTGTCAATAGCCCAAAGCAGCAAAAAATAAGCGCTTTAACTTTGTTGGTGGTTTGGGGCAAATTGAAGTTCATACAGTTTTTTGTAAAAGCCATTCAGGGTTAATAATTCTTTGTGCGAGCCTCTTTCAACAATCGTGCCTTTATCTAATACAATAATTTCATCGGCATGCTGTATGGTTGATAAACGGTGTGCAATCACAATAGAGGTTCGGCCTCTCATCATGGTTTCTATGGCTTGTTGAATAATTTCTTCAGTTTCATTATCTACAGATGAAGTGGCTTCATCCAAAACAAGTACAGAAGGATTTGTTACCATTGCACGTACAAATGAAATAAGTTGTCGTTGGCCTACAGATAAACTTGCTCCACGCTCTTGTACGTTTTGATGGTAACCATTTGGTAAGCGTGAAATAAAATCATGTGCACCTAAAAGTTTTGCAGTTTCAATTACTTGCTCTTCTGTAAGGTATTTGTTGTTCAGTTTAATGTTATCCATTACACTGCCACTAAACAAAAATACATCTTGCAACACTACCGCAATTTGTTTACGCAGGTGTTTAATATATATTTGTTTAAGATTGTTTCCATCAATTAAAATCTCGCCTTTTTCTATCTCGTAAAACCTGCTTAATAAATTAATAATGGATGATTTGCCTGCACCGGTAGCACCAATTAATGCTACTGTTTTTCCTTTGTTTAGGTTGATGTTAATGTCTTTTAAAATGTATTGACCGGGTTGATAACCGAAGTAAACATTTTTAAACTCGATATTGCCACTTAGCTCATCTAACTTAATGGTTCCACTTGGTTCTATGTTGTCTTTATCGTCAATCAATTTAAAAATTCTTCCGGCTGCTACCATACCCATTTGCATGGTATTAAACCTATCTGCCAATTGCCTGATAGGCCTGAAAAATAAATTGATGTACATGATAAAGGCAGTAATGCTACCAATAGAAGCTTCATCTTGAATTACACCTTTTGCACCATACCAAACAATAAGCGCAGTAGATAAAGCGGCAATGATTTCAACTACCGGAAAAAAAACCGAGTAATACATTACAGAGCGAATGTTCGCATCGCGGTGTTCGGCATTTATCTCTTTAAACTTATTGTACTCTGTGTTTTCGCGATTAAAAATTTGTACAATTTGCATACCTTGAATATGCTCTTGTACAAACGTATTTAGCTTGGCAACTTGTGTTCTCACTTCTTCAAAACTGATGCGTACTTTTTCTTTAAACACATATCCCGCATAGAGTAAAAATGGTAAAACTGATAAACTAACCAATGAAAGTTCCCAATTGGTACCAAACATAAAAATGAGAATAAACACAATTTGTAGGATATCTCCTGATATGTTGATGAGTCCTTCGCTAAATACATCCGCAATGGTTTCAATATCGTTGATGGTGCGTGTTACCAGAGTACCAACCGGAGTTTTGTCGTAAAAAAGCAAACGTAATCCGGTTAAATAATCAAATACTTGCATGCGCAAATCTTTAATTACATTTTGGCCCAAATAGTTTGTTAAAATAGTGCTCCATACTTGCATTCCGGCTTGTAAAACCAACATAAGCAACAACAACAAACTCATGTTTATTAAACCTATTTGGTTGTTGTTGGCAATAAAATTGTCAATGGTGTATTGTATTACAAATGGCCTGAATGGTCCTAAAAAAGCCATACAAACAGTTAGCACAATTGCCGTATATAATTTTGATTTGTATGGCTTAGCTAATGAATACACACGGCCCAACAAGTGTAAGTTTCCATCGGGAGTTGCGCTTGTGTTTTGGTTTGATGAATTGGCCGTTTGCATGTGTTTAATCAGCCCGCAAAATAGCAAAAAAGGCCGTAATTAGTTTATTATTGGTTGATGTTGGGATAATAAATGCGTGTTAAAAAAAGTCCATGAGCAGGAACGCTTCTACCGGCCTCGCTGCGGTTTTTACTCGCTAAAATTTTGTTTACATCATCAATGGTAATTTTACCCTGACCAACATCAACCAAAGTACCTACAATGGCGCGTACCATGTTACGTAAAAACCTGTTAGCCCTTATGGTAAAAACCAGTTTATCGTTTTGTAGTTCCCATTTGGCATACATCACATCACAAATAAAGTTGTTTACCTGCGTGTGCACTTTGCTAAAACACTCAAAGTCTTTTTTACCAATCAATAATTGTGCGGCTTCATTCATGGCATCAACATTTAAGTTGCCGTGTAAAAACCAACTTTGGTCTAATAAAAAAGGGTCGGGTTTACGCGAAATCCAATATTCATATTCGCGCCATTCTGCATCAAAGCGTGCATTAAACTCATCAGCTACTTGCTGAATGTTGAAAATGACAATATCCTTTGGTAAAAAGTTGTTGAGTTTATGGATTAAAAATGGCACATCAATATTTTTGGTGGTATCGAAATGCGCATAAAAATCTTTTGCGTGTACACCGGTATCTGTGCGGCCGCAGCCTAGCGTTTCAATGGTTTCGCCCAATAAAATACTGAGCCTATTATCTAACTCACCTTGCACACTGTGCGCGTTAAGCTGTTTTTGCCAACCGTGGTAATTGGTGCCTTTGTATGCAAGTTGAATGAGGTAACGCATGGTAGGTTTTACATTTTTTCGTAAACCACAGCTACACCTTGACCAACGCCAATACACATGGTTGCAACACCATAACGTATGTTTCGTTTTTGCATTTCATGTAATAAGGTGGTTGATATACGGGCACCACTTGCGCCTAATGGATGTCCTAATGCAATTGCGCCTCCGTTTACATTAACAATATTTGGGTCGATTCCTAAGTCTCTAACGCAAGCTAAACTCTGCGAAGCAAATGCTTCATTTAACTCAAACAAACCTATATCGCTCATTTTTAAACCGGCACGTTGCACTGCTTTTTGTGTTGCAGGCACCGGTCCTATGCCCATAATGGCAGGATCAACGCCAGCCACACCACGAGCAACTACACGAGCCATAGGTTTTAAATTATATTTTTTTACAGCTTCTTCGCTTGCAAGAATTAATGCAGCCGAACCATCATTAACACCACTTGAGTTTCCTGCTGTAACTGTTCCTCCATCCTTTTTAAATGCAGGTTTAAGTTTTGCCAAATCTTCCATGGTGCTTAAACGTGGGTGCTCATCTTTTGCAAAAAGCAAATCATCACCTTTTTTTTGAGGTATGGCAACCGGTGCAATCTCTTCTGCAAAACGGTTAGCTGCATGCGCAGCAGCATATTTTTGTTGAGATGAAACCGCAAATGCATCTTGCTCTTCGCGTGTAATTTTCCATCTTTCAGCAACATTTTCTGCAGTTTCGCCCATGGTGTATGGATGATACATGGAAGCCAATTTTTTATTGGTAAAACGCCATCCAATGGTCGTATCTGCAATATCGGGGGTACGACCAAATGCACTGTCTGATTTTAACATTACAAACGGAGCGCGAGTCATGCTTTCTACACCACCGGCTATATATATTTCTCCATCACCCACCATTATGCTTCTACTAGCATCTACAATCGCTTGCAGTCCAGATGCACAAAGTCGGTTTACGGTATTACCACCAACAGTCGTAGGTAGTCCTGCCATCAATGCTCCCATACGTGCCACGTTACGGTTGTCTTCTCCGGCTTGGTTTGCAGCGCCAAATATTACATCTTCAATCTCGTTTACATCAATTTGTGGGTTGCGTGCAATAATTGCTTTAATAATGTGTGCAGCCAAATCATCAGGACGAACCGAGCTTAAGGTGCCGGCATATTTGCCAATAGGCGTGCGCATTGCATCAACAACATATACAGTTTTCATGTTCAATTTATTTTAAAGTTTGGTAGCGGCTATGGATTATTGCCGTATTTATAACAGCCGCAAATGTATCATCTTTTTAGATAATTGAAATTTTGCGGTACATTCGCACTTAAATTTTAATCACATGATTCAACGTATTCAAACCGTTTATTTATTTGCTATTGTTGTTTTAGCTTTAATTACTTGCACCGGACAAATTATAGATTTTCAGGCCAGTTACCCTACAAACGAGGCCGGTGTTGATGCTGCTAATGGTACTGCGGTTACCGGACAGGCAGTTGCTTACACCCTAAACGCCATTTATTTTAACCAATACGTTAACGGAACTTTGCAAAGCAGCGAAATTCAATATGGTTTAATCATTTTGGTTTCTGTTGTAATTGGTTGGACGTTAAACGTAATTTTCGGATTTAAAAACCGCAAGCGCCAAATGCTGCATGCCAAAATAAACTTTGTTTTTATTGGTATGTATTTAACTGCAGTTTTGGCAAAAGCATTTACACAAATTCCTAATTTTACTTTTGCTAACATGACATTAAAAGCAAGCGTAGGTTTGGCTTTAATTATATTTATGTTGTACTTAAACTTACGTGCTTTATTGTTGGTTCGTAAAGATGAAGAGTTGGTAAAAAGCGCAGACAGATTAAGATAAACAACATTAACAAAAAAGTATGTTAGAAAACAGCACACGCACCGAATTAGAAAGTTTAGGAGAGTTTGGTTTAATAGACTTATTAACGGCTCATATCAAGTTGCATCAACCATCAACCTTAAAAGGTGTTGGAGATGATGCAGCAGTAATTAACCACTTAAATCAACGCACTGTAGTAAGTACAGATTTATTGCTTGAAGGTGTTCATTTTGATTTGAGTTATTTCCCGTTAAAACATTTGGGTTACAAAGCCATTGTGGTTAACCTGAGTGATATTTATGCCATGAATGCAAAGCCCACTCAAGTTACTGTCTCGTTAGGCTTGAGCAGTAAGTTTAGTTTAGAGGCTGTGGAAGAACTTTACTCGGGAATGTTGTTGGCTTGCGAACGTTATGAGGTTGATTTGGTTGGTGGAGATACAAGTTCGTCAAAACAAGGTTTGGTAATTAGCGTAACTGCTTTGGGTGAGGCTGCCGAAGATGAATTGGTATACCGCAGCGGAGCAAAAGTTAACGATTTACTTTGTGTGAGTGGTGATTTGGGTGGAGCATATATGGGATTCCAATTACTTGAACGCGAAAAACGTGTGTTTTTAGCTAATCCTGAAATTCAGCCCGATTTAGAAGGTAAAGATTACATTGTAGAAAGGCAGTTAAAACCCGAAGCTCGCAAGGACGTAATAAAATTACTGAAAGATATTGGAGTAAAACCAACCAGTATGATTGATGTGAGTGATGGATTATCTTCAGAGATTATGCATTTATGCCGCCACTCTAATGTAGGTATGAATTTGTTTGAAGATAAAATTCCGTTAGATCCACTAACATATGATATGGCCAGGGAATTAGACCTTGATCCAACTATGACAGCTTTAAGTGGCGGTGAAGATTATGAATTACTTTTTACTGTTAACCAAACAGATTTTGAAAAGGTGAAGAACCAACCTGATATCAGCATTATTGGTTATGTAACCGAGGCTGCTGAGGGAATTTACATGACCAGCAAAGGTGGAAATAAACATCCGCTAAAGGCGCAAGGTTGGAAAGCATTTTAACTCAACATCATCCTAACAAAAATGGCACGCATACTTGCAATAGATTACGGTACAAAACGTGTAGGATTAGCTGTAACCGACCCTTTAAAAATTATTGCAAGTTCGCTTGATACCGTGCATGCAAAAGATGTAATTACCTACTTAACAAACTACACAGCTAAAGAAGAAGTAGAATGTTTTGTGGTAGGTTTACCTAAGCGTTTGGATGGTTCTGATTCTCAATCGGCTGTTCATGTAGAAAATTTCGTAAATTTGCTGCGCAAAAATTTTCCAAATATTCCTATTCAGCGTGTTGATGAGCGTTTTACATCAACCATTGCAACAAGAAGTTTATTGGAAATGGGTTTGAAAAAGAAAGATAGGGCAAATAAAGGTAACGTTGACCAAGTAAGTGCCGTATTGATTTTGCAAACCTATATGCAAATGATTTAAACAATATTTTAGAAGTATTTTAATGATATACCCAATAGTAGCATACGGTGATCCGGTATTAAGAAAAGTAGGCGCAACAATTGACAAAGACTATCCTCAGTTAAAAGAATTAATAGAGAATATGTTCGAAACCATGTACGAATCGCATGGTGTAGGATTGGCTGCCCCACAAATAGGCAAAGCCATTAATTTATTTATTATTGATAGCAGCAGGTTTGAAGACGAGAAATACCCTGATGTAAAAAAGGTATTTATTAATGCTGAAATATTAGAGGAAACCGGAGATAAGTGGGATTTTGAAGAAGGCTGCCTGAGTATTCCGCACATTCGTGAAAATGTAAAACGCCACGAAACTTTGCGTATACGTTACCAAGACGAAAATTTTGAAACACACGAAGAAACATACGATGGAATTGTAGCGCGTGTAATACAGCACGAGTACGACCATGTGAAAGGAATTATGTTTGTTGATAGATTAAGTGAATTGAAAAAACGCTTACTTAAAAATAAGTTGATTAATATCTCAAAAGGTGGCGTTCGTGTAGATTATAAGATGAGATTCCCTGCCTCTCGATAACTTCTTTAAACAACTTTAGTTTTTTTTTGTATTTATGTATTTCGGTTAGTTTTTTAGGGAACTAAAACCGATGGTAGAATTGTGCGTTCACAGTTGTATCACCCTCAAACTAAAGAGATAAAATATGCAACAAAAATTTACATCGTTACATTACTTTTTACGCAACGCGGCAAACAATATTAAAACACCTCAAAGCACTTTTTTGCTTGCAAAAAATGATGCCGCTTATCAACCCATAACCTATGCTCAGGTTTTTGATGAATTGAATGCTGTATCAGCATTTTTAATAAACAAAGGCTATAAAAAGGGTGATAAGGCTGCGCTGATAATAGAAAACTGCCCGGAGTATATTGCCTTTGATCAAGGTTTAATGCAATTGGGTATGGTAAATGTTTCTATCTATCCAACTTTGAGCGAAAGTGAAATTCAACATATATTAAATGATTCACAGTCGGCTGTGATTTTGGTGGGAACACCATTTTTACTCAAAAAAATAAACAAGATAAAAGCCAATTGTCCTCACTTAAAATACATCATTACCGCGTTTAATGATAAGAAAAGTGATGATGCCATTTCATATGCTGAAATGATTGATGAAGGCAAAAAATTGTATCCATCACTACAAGACAAAATAGAAGAGCAACTAAAATCAGTTACTCCTGATGATTTATCTTGTTTGTTATACACATCCGGTACAACAGCATTACCAAAAGGTGCTATGTTAACTCATAACAATTTTATGAGTAACGTAATTATGGCCATTGATTTAATGCCTATTGTAAATAAAGATTATCGCTTTTTATCATTTTTACCTTTAAGCCACGTATACGAGCGTACGGCAACCTATTATTTAAGTACGTATATAGGAAGCGAAATTGCCTTTGCCCAAAGTTTAGAGGCGTTAAGCAGTAACATTAGTGAGGTAACGCCAACCGCTATTTTAACGGTACCACGTTTACTTGAGCGTATAGAAGAACGCGTGCGCAAAACAACAGCAAGTGCAGGCGGATTAAAACTTAAAATATTTAATTGGGCATTAAGTGTTGGTGAGCAACGCAGACTAAATAAAGAATCAAACCAAAGCAACGGGCCTTTATTAAACTTGCAATTGGCCATAGCCGAAAAGTTAGTGTTTAGCAAAGTAAAACAACGCTTGGGTGGTAAAATGGAAATTATGATTTCGGGTGGTGGTGCATTGCCGCAGCATGTTGGTGAGTTTTTTGGAAACATTGGTGTGCTGGTTTGCGAAGGTTATGGTTTAACAGAAACATCTCCTTTGGTTTCGGTTAATGAACCAAACAGACAAGTTTTTGGCTCGGTAGGGCGCATTGGTAGAGGCTGTACGGTTGCTATTCAAAATCCGGATACTAAAGAAATTTATACCACACAAACTTACGATAGTTTTGACCCTAACTTTGAAAGTGCAGAAGGTGAAATTTTGGTGAAAGGTCCGAACGTAATGAAGGGCTACTGGAATTTGCCTGAGCAAACGGCCGCTGCTATTGATGCAGATGGTTGGTTGCATACGGGTGATGTTGGCAAGTTTTACAAAGGCTATTTAAAAATTACCGATAGGATTAAAAATATTTTGGTGAACTCGTTTGGTAAAAATGTTTACCCAACACCAATTGAAAATGCATACATGAAATCATCGCGCATTGAGCAAATATTTTTAATTGGTGATAAGCAAGAATACTTAACGGCTATTATTGTTCCGAGTAGGGAAGAGATGAAAGAAACTTTTGGTGTGGATGATAAATATTTAAACGAAGGTTCTGATTTTATTGACGATGAAAAAATGTACAAATGGATTGAAGAAGACATGCGTAAATACGAAAAAGATTTAGGTAAGTTTGAGCGTGTACGTCATTTCATAGTTAAGCGTAAACCATTTAGTTTAGAGGCAGAAGAGATGACTCCAACTCAAAAAATTAAGCGCAAAATTGTAGAGAAAAAATACGAGGAAGCAATTAAAAATATGTACATAAAAATTGTGGAGTAACTACCAAAATATTCATAACAAAACAGGCTGTTAATCTTAGTTGATAACAGCCTGTTTTTATTAAAAATCGTCTTCAATAATTTCTTGTACACGTCCTATTTGCCCATCTTCAAGCCTCACCTTAATTCCTCTGTGATGCTTAGGTGCGCTGGTTAAAATATCTTTAACTATACCTTCGGTTAAAACACCTGTGCGTTGGTCTTTTTTTAAAATAATGTTTACCAAATCGCCTCGTTTTATGTTTGCTCTTATTGTGCCGTCCATTACTTATAAACGCGCTTTAGTTTAAACTCTTTCACAGGTGCAACAATCATCGGTACTTTCTCAACGGTAACAGAACTTGTATCCAACCCAAAGGCTTTTTCTTCACTTAAACTCAACGTATCTAATACGCTGTAGGCATCCATAATTAAACTTTCGTATACGCTTAATTCGTTCTCGTAACTTAAGTGGCGTTTTAATACTACAAATCTAAAATCGCCTGTAATATTCAGTTTACTTAATGATGCATAGCGGCTGGTAACATCCACTTCATGATTTTTCATTAATTCTTCAACCACTTTACGGAAGTAGAAATTAATTTTTTGTTCAACCCTAAAACCTAATCTAAAATCAATTTTAATTACATCATGGCTCGCTATATGGTCAACTTTGTACTCCATGGTGTATGGTTGATCATCAACATGTATATGCACGAACCAATAAATATCGGCACGTTTAGGTTGTTTTTGTAAGATGCTATACACCACTTTGTTTTCAACCTCCATGGTGTTATCGGCACTTGTTAGGTAAACTAAATGCGTGGCATATTTTGGTATAGAAGTATCGTTACTTAATTGTTGTAAAATGGGAATGTAGTCACGTAGCTTCACAAACTCTGTTAGTCGGTTTTTAATTTTACGACCTTTAAACCAAACCCACATTACCGTAATAAATATTAAACTCACCAATAATGTCATCCAACCACCATGTGGAATTTTAACAATGTTGGCTATAAGGAAACACGATTCTATTGATAAATAAACTATGGTTATCACCAATACTATTGCTTTTGGGGTTCTTATTTTACGCAAGTAGCTTGATAATAAAATAGTGGTCATCATCATGGTAGTTACAATGGCTAAACCATATGCAGCTTCCATACGCGATGATTCCTTAAAGTATAAAACGATGGCAATACAGCCTGCCCATAAAATCCAGTTAACGCTTGGCACGTAAAGTTGTCCTTTAGCGTCTGATGGGTACTTGATTCTAACTTTAGGCCAAACATTTAAACGTAATGCTTCACTTATTAACGTAAACGAACCACTAATCATGGCCTGACTTGCGATAATTGTAGCAAGAGTTGCTACCACAATTCCAGGAATCAAAAACCATTGAGGCATAATGGCATAAAATGGATTGATGTTGTCTACTTCTTTACCAATGCTATTTATTACCCAAGCTCCTTGCCCAAAATAGTTTAATATGAGTGTGGTCTTTACAAAGATCCAGCTAATGCGGATATTTTTCTTACCACAATGTCCCATGTCTGAGTACAACGCTTCCGCACCGGTAGTACATAAAAACACTGCGCCTAAAAGCCAAAATCCGTTTGGATAATTAACTAGCAAGTTATAAGCATAATAGGGGTTTAGTGCTTTTAAAACTTCTGGGTGCGAACTCAAGCTAATTAGACCTAAAACACCTAGCATCAAAAACCAAACAAGCATTACCGGTCCGAAAACCTTACCTACAATACTGGTACCAACACGCTGAATTAGGAATAGGGTAGTTATGATGGTAATTACAATTGGTATAGTAGGAATATTGGGATTTAAAATAAGTAAACCTTCAACCGCAGATGATACTGAAATTGGAGGTGTAATCATACCATCGGCAAGTAAGGCACAACCACCAATAATTGCCGGTAAAATAAGGTATGGCCTTCTTCTTCGAATAAGCGCATAAAGAGAAAATATTCCACCTTCACCATGGTTATCAGCACGTAAAACAATGATTACATACTTTACTGTAGTTTGAAGGGTGATGGTCCAAAAAACAGCTGATAATCCACCTAGAATTAAATCTGGGGTAATAACCTTATCAGCAACAATTGCCTTAAAAACATATAGAGGTGACGTTCCGATATCACCAAAAATAATACCCATGGTTACCAAAAGGCCTGCTAAAGATACTTTTGATAACTTGTTATGATCGTTCACTAGCTTGGTTAAATAAAATGTATGAACAAATGTATAAGTAAGTACTTTAAAACAAAATTAGAATGCAAACTCAGAGATAAAATGTAATCGGAATAGCTGTACTTCCTCTTTACTAAAATCAGAGCTAAACTCATTTACAGCAGCATCCAGATCATCATTTTGTGCTCCCCTGAAGTAGTCCATCACTTCATCTTGTAAATCCTCATCAGCGATATCGTTGATGTAACTTCTTAGGTTTAACTTGGTACCACTCAATATAATGTTTTCCATTTCAGTTAGCAGTTCTTCCATTTTTAAACCTTGCGAGCGGGCAATGTCTGGTAAGTTTACTTTTTTATCGATGTTAGTGATGATGGCAATTTTTTTAGCAGATTTGTTAACTACTGATTTCATTACCATTTCATCTAGTTTTTCGATATCGTTATCTTTAACGTACTTATCGATTAACTCAATATATGGTTTACCAAACTTGGTTGCTTTACCTTTATTTACACCAGTTATTTTAGCAAGTTCATCCATGCTTGTTGGATACTTACTTGCCATTTCTTCTAGCGATGGCTCCTGGAAAATTACATAAGGAGGTAAATTATGTTGTTTACCTACTTTTTTGGTTAAGTCTTTTAATAAAGCAAATAACTCCTCATCGTATACATTCTCAACTTCAACATCTTTTTCGTCTTCGTCCGTTACCTTCTCAAACTTTTGGTCCAAGGCAACTTCAATTTTAGTAGGTTTCTTTAAAAATGCTTCACCACGCTCGTTTACACTCAGCAAGCCGTAGTTTTCAATATTTTTGGTGATGAAACCATTTAATAGCAATACGCGTATAAGCGATTTCCAGAAGTTTTCGTCTTGTGATTTTCCTTTACCAAAAGACGCTAATTTTTCGTGACCGCTTAAAGTAACTTCGTGTGTTTTTTTGCCAATTAAAATGTCAACTATGTGGCTTAATACAAATTTGCCTTTAACAGCATTAATTGTGTTTAGCACCAGCACAGATTCTTCTTTTGCATCAACTTTAGTTTTAGGATGACGGCAATTATCGCACATATTGTTGCAACCTTTATCGTTAAATTCTTCACCAAAATAGTGCAATAAGAATTTTCTTCTACAAGCTGAAGATTCAGCAAAAGCTTGAGTTTCAAAAATAAGTAACTCACCAATTTCACGCTCGGCAACCGGCTTGTCTTTCATAAACTTCTCAAGCTTATCAATGTCAGCTGGGTTGTAGTACAATAAACAATCACTATCAATACCATCGCGGCCTGCACGACCGGTTTCTTGGTAATAACCCTCAATACTTTTTGGTACATCGTAATGTATTACAAAACGCACATCCGGCTTGTCAATACCCATACCAAAAGCAATGGTTGCAACAATCACATCACAATCTTCCATCAAAAATGCATCCTGGTGAGCAGCGCGTGTTTTAGCATCTAAACCAGCATGATATGGAAGAGCTTTAACACCATTTGCTTTAAGTACACCTGCAATTTCTTCAACTTTTTTGCGGCTTAAACAGTAAATAATACCACTCTTGCCTTTACGGGTTTTGATGTATGAGACCAAGTCTTTCAGTACATCGTTTTTCTTACCTTTAGGTCTTACCTCGTAATATAAGTTGGTTCTGTTAAACGATGATTTGTATACCAAAGCATCACCCATTTGTAAGTTCTTCTGAATATCCTGCTGAACTTTAGGAGTGGCCGTAGCTGTTAAAGCCATCATTGGCACATCCTTTATTTCTTTAATCATTTGTTTGATTCTGCGGTATTCTGGGCGGAAATCATGTCCCCATTCACTAATACAATGTGCTTCATCAACCGCAACAAATGATATGTTTATTGATTTTAAGAAATCGATGGTTTCGTCTTTCTTTAATGTTTCCGGGGCTATATAAAGTAACTTGGTAGCCCCGTCACTCACATCTTTTTTAACGCGGGTTATGTCGCCCTTACTTAACGATGAATTCAAGAAATGTGCAATATTCTCTGTACCAAAGGATCTAAGTTGATCAACTTGGTTTTTCATTAATGCAATAAGTGGTGAAATAATGATTGTTACACCCGGCAACATAAGTGCAGGTAATTGGTAACACAAGCTCTTTCCGCCACCAGTTGGCATAATTACAAAGGTGTCATCGCCTTTAATTACGCTATTCACTATTTTTTCCTGATCACCCTTGAAGCTATCGAAACCAAAAAATTCCTTTAGGCTATCCTTTGCACTCTTCTTGGCTACTTTCATATCCACAATTTATTAAGTTAAGTAATTGATTTTTTGTTAAAAGGGGCGCTAAATTACCACCTTAAATCCTTTTTTGAAAATTTGCTTTTTAAAATCTTTATTTGCATGAACTAATATAGTGTTTTAATGATGAAATCAGCATCATTCCTACATTGGTATAAAACATGATTTTTATCAACAGCATGGAGAAGAACAAAAATCACTACGCCATTATTATGGCGGGTGGCATTGGAAGTAGATTTTGGCCTTACAGCAGAACTCAGAGACCTAAACAGTTTTTAGATATTTTGGGTGTAGGAAAAACCCTTTTACAATCAACATACGAAAGGTTTTTAAAGCACTTCAACAAGGAGAATATTTACATTGTAACCAACCAAAGTTACATTCCATTGGTGTTAGAGCAAATTCCTGATATTGATATCAATTGTGTTTTAGGTGAACCATCAGCAAAAAACACAGCTGCTTGTATTGCTTACGCAAGTGCTAAAATTCATGAAATAAACACCCATGCGCTTTGCGTAGTTGCACCAAGCGATCATTTAATTATGGATGAAGTAAGTTTCGTGAAAAATCTAGCATTTGGATTGGAATATGCTCAAAAAAATCCGGTATTGGTAACCTTAGGCATAAGACCAAGTAGGCCTGATACTGGTTATGGTTACATACAATATCATGACGATAACATGGTAAATGAGGGTATTTTTAAAGTGAAAACTTTTACCGAAAAACCAACTTTAGAGCTTGCACAAACTTTTATTGATAGTGGCGACTTTTTGTGGAATGCCGGCATTTTTATTTGGAGTGGTTCTGCTATTAGATCTGCTTTTAAAGCGCTGATGCCTGAACATTATGAGTTGTTTAATTTAGCATCAAAAAGTTTTGGCACACCTGCAGAGGCCGCTGCCATACAAGGTATATACGAGCAATGCAGATCAATTTCTATTGATTACGGAATTTTAGAAAAGGCAGATAACGTGTTTGTAATACCAAGCGATTTTGGATGGAGTGATTTGGGAACATGGACCTCATTGTACGAAAATTTTGCTACCAAAGATGATAATAGAAACGCGATTGATGGTAAACAAATTCACGTATACAACAGCAGCGATTGTATGGTAAGTTCGCATGCCGCAAAAGGTAAAGTTGTTGTACTAAACAGTGTGCAAAACCTTATTGTAGTTGATACAGAAGATGTATTAATGATTTGTGATAAAAACAAAGAGCAAGAGGTAAAACAAATGGTAGCTGACATGAAAATTAAGTACGATGAAAAGTACACCTAACAAACATGCGTAACATACCACCAAAATTAAAACCGGGTGATCAAATTGCCATAGCTGCATCTGCCAGAAAAATAAGTTTAGAGGAGCTGCAACATGCCATAGATATATTTGAAAGCTGGGGTTTGAAGGTGATTTTACATCCTGATTTATTTTCAGTTAAAAATCAATTTGCAGGAGATGATGATACAAGGGCATTTGTTTTAAACAGCTATTTACAAACCCCAGATATTAAGGCTATAATTTTTGCACGCGGTGGTTATGGAACAGTGCGTATTATTGATAAAATTGATTTCTCTTATTTAGATAAATATCCTAAATGGCTGATTGGTTACAGTGATATTACGGTGTTACACAATCATGTTCATGCTAACAGCAATTGGTGCACGCTGCACGCTACAATGCCCATCAATATGCAAGCGCACAACATAAATATGCAGAGTGTATTGGCGCTTAAATCTGTTTTAATGGGTGATGATGAAATAACATACCCAATTACACAAAACGATCTTAATAAACCAGGAGAAGTAACAGCAGAAATTGTAGGAGGGAACTTATCTGTTATTTACAGTTTACTTGGCTCTGCAAGTGATATTGATACCAATGGTAAGATATTATTTCTAGAAGATTTAGACGAATACCTCTATCATGTTGATCGGATGATGCAAGCATTAAAACGTGCAGGTAAGTTAAGCAATCTTGCAGGCCTGATTGTAGGTGGAATGAGTGATATGAAGGATAATTTAGTTCCTTTTGGATTAAATGCTGAGCAGATAATATCAGAGACAATAAAAGAATATAATTATCCTGTAATATTTAATTTCCCTGCAGGGCATCAAGATTTAAACCTCCCAATCATACTTGGTAAATCATTCAACACAAATCAACTTTAATTCGATTTTATTTGGATTAGTTTGTATTTGGGCACTAAGATTTAAGATTAATTAAGTGTTTTCTTTCGAATAGGTTCCGCATATTCGTTATTCCATTATTTGGTTGATATGCCTAACAAAAAAACTACTCCACGGAATAATCTTTACTCAACATCGATTGCGGCATCAAAGGTATGCTTTGGTGCCAAACCTTCCTTATACAGAGGAATAAAACCTGCCTGTAATACTACCCTTTGGAACGAATAGCATCTGGTAGCTAATCAAAATTTTTAAAACACCAATTTCAGATTACTAAAGCCCTTGGTGATTCTATTGCCTGTTTATTTTAAAAACAACAAAAATTAAAAACATATGAAAACAAACACTACACTAAAACGAAGGTGGGGAAGCCTAAAATTGGCTTTCCTGGCAGTTTTGTTTGGTGCAAGCGTATTTATTACGCATGCCCAACAAGTTTCTAATTACGTGTTCTCTGCAACCTCAGGAACATTCACGCCAATTACTGGAGGAACCACGCCAGCCACACTAAGTGGTGGTAACACCGATGATGGCTATTGGAATAATATTCCAATAGGATTTGCATTCAATTATGCTGGTGGAACCTACACATCAGCTGCAGCATGTACAAATGGTTGGTTAAGTTTGGTAGGATCAATGACCCAAACAACCTGGACCAACAATGTAAGCAATGGACTTGTGGGTGCTCGTCCGGTTTTGTCGCCTCTTTGGGATGACCACAACGGTACAGGAACTACTTTTACCTACAAAAGTGAAGCCATTAGCAGTGGAACTGACAGTGTTTTTACTGCAGAATGGCTTAATGTTGATTGGAATTGGACAGGTGGTCCGGTAATTTCCTTTCAGGTAAAATTATTTAAAAACTCTGGAGCAATTCAGTTTATTTACAGACAAGAGTCTACTCCATTAGGATTTGGATCAGCATCAATAGGTATCTCTGGTGTTGCTACTGGTTCGGGTAACTTTTTATCTTTAAATAATACTACCAATGCACCTACGGCCAGTTCAACAACTGAAACAACATCAATTGGTGTTAAACCGGCTAATGGTCAAATTTATCAGTTCAATCCTCCAGTACCAGGTGCTCCGGTTGTTGCAACTGGATCAGCCTCTGGTATTACTACAAATCAAGCCAGTTTAGCAGGATTTATTGCTCCTGGCGCATTTCCTGCTGTAACAACAAGCGGTATAGTGGTTGGTACATCAGCCAATCCAACAATTGGTGGAACTGGTGTTATTGATTCTGTCACAAGTCCAACAGTTGGATCTGGTAATTTCACAAGATTATTTACAGGGTTAAATGTTGGTACTACCTACCATTATCGTGCCTATGCAATAAATTCACTAGGCACTACTTACGGTGCCGACAGTACTTTCACAACCAATTTATCAGCATCTGTACCTACTGTTGCCACAATAAATGCAACTGCAGTAGGAGCTTATAATGCCAACGTTGGTCTAAACATCACATTAGATGGTGGTGCTGCAATAACTGCAAGTGGTGTGGTATTTAGTACAAGTGCCAATCCTGCAGTTGGCGGTTTAGGCGTTATCGATTCAACAACAACTCCATTGCTTACCAGTGGCATCTATAATTTTAACCTGCTTGGTCTCACACCATCAACAACTTATTATTTCCGTGCATACGCCACCAACAGTGTTGGTACTGCTTATGGTACACAAGGAACCTTTACAACTGCTCCGGTTGTAAATGCATTACCATATCAACAAAATTTTGATACCGCTGTAAATACTGGTTGGACATCAAATGTAGTTGGTGGTACATTTAATAATTGGGTATTAGGAACTCCAGCTAAGGCAAACATATCTGCTGCTTTCTCTGCTCCAAATGCTTGGATTACCGGATTAACAACAAATTACAACGATAACCACAATGCTGCTCTTGTATCGCCACAATTTGACTTTACGGGAATGACAGCAAATCCGATTTTGAGATTTAAACATAAATTTAGAACAGAATCTTGCTGTGATGGTGGTATCTTAGAAATCTCAATAAATGGTGGTGCCTGGACAAAAGTAGAAAACACTTTAGGAGCTGGAGGAAACTTCAACACGGTAAACGGAACTGCATGGTATAACGTAGGAGCTCAAGGTAACTCATGGGGTAATCAAAGCACTGCTTATTCGAGTGCAGTAAATGGTTGGATTACCAGTAGCATTGCTCTACCTGGAGCTGCCGGTCAATCAAATGTAAAAATTCGCTTCCGCTTTGTTACTGATGGTAGCGCAGTTGAAGAGGGATGGGCAATTGATAACATCGAAGTATTTGCCCCTAGTGCACCAACAGTTGTTACCGGCACAAGTTCAAATATTACAACCAATCTAGCTAATCTCTCAGGAACAATTACTGATAATGGAGGTAGTACAATAACAGCAAGTGGTTTTGTACTTTCTACTTCTCCATCACCTGTAAGAGGTGGTATTGGCGTAATAGACACGGCAACAAGCCCGGTTGTGATTAACGGTGCATTTAATCTAAATGCTGCTAACCTTACTTTGGCAACTACATATTATTATCGTGCATATGCTGTAAATGCAGTTGGTACAAGTTACGGTGTAGACAGTATTTTCACGACAAATGCTGTAAGTGTAGTTCCTACGGTTGTCCGTCTTGACGCAATAAATGTAAATACAACAACAGCCGGTTTAAGAGCTAACATCACCTCTGATGGTGGATCTACTGTAACTGCAAGTGGTTTTGTATATTCAACAACCAACAATCCATTGTTATCTGGTGTTGGGGTTGTGGATTCTACAACAACACCAGTGGTTACCATTGGTCAATATACTATTACACCAGCTGGCTTGACACCTGCAACAAAATACTATTATCGCGCATATGCAACCAATAGTGTGGGTACCGGATACAGTGTATTAGATAGTTTCCTTACACAACCTATTGTTACAACTTTACCATACAACGAGAATTTCGATTCTTCTTACACTCCTTGGACTTCTTCTTCGTTAGGTTTGGGTGTTAACGATTGGCAGTTAGGTACACCAGCAAAAACGTTTATTAATGGTGCATACTCGGCACCAAAGGCATGGGTTACAAAATTAACAGGTAATTACAGTAATGCTGTTGATGCTTATATTCTGTCTCCTCAGTTCGATTTTACCAACCAAACTGCAGATCCAATCTTAAGATTCCGTCATAAAATTTCTGCTGTTTCAGGTGTAGATGGCGCTATTGTTGAGATTTCAACAAATGGTGGTAACTCTTGGACTCAATTGGACAACCTAGTGGGCACAGGGACAAATTTCAATACAGCTACCAGTACAACATGGTACAATAACGCATCAAATGGATTCTGGACACCAACTATCGGTGCTAATTTCTCAGGCTCATCAAATGGATATTCATCACAAGTAAACGGATGGGTGCAAACCACCACAAGGTTAACAGGTGCTGCTGGTCAGTCAAACGTACGCTTTAGATTGCGTTTTGCATCAACTACATACACTTTCTTTGGTACACAAGAGGGTTGGGCAGTTGATAATATCGAGGTGTTTCCACCAACTACCCCAACAGTTGTTACAGGTACTTTTGCCAATGTTACAACAAGTGCGGCTACTTTAGCTGGTAATATCACCGGAAATGGTAACGCTACTATTACAGCAAGTGGTATTGTTATAAGTACTTCACCTTCACCTGTTCGCGGTGGTTTTGGTGTTATTGATTCAGCAACTAATCCATTGGTAAGCGGTGGTCAGTTTACCTTAAACGTGGCTAATTTATCAGTTGCAACAACCTACTATTATCGTGCATATGCTGTAAATGGCATGGGAACTAGTTATGGAGCAGATAGTACATTCACAACCAATGCTTCTGCGGTTGCACCTACAGTACTAAGAACATCAGCTACAAACGTTCAGGCTTACGGTGCAACTGTTGGCGGAAACATTACCAGTGATGGTGGTTCTGCTGTAACAGCAAGTGGAATCGTTTACTCAACTACTCCTAACCCAACGCTGTTTGGAACCGGAGTTGTAGATTCAACAACAACCCCTGTTGTAACTTTAGGAACATTCTCAATAACAACGGCTGGTTTAGTTCATTCAACCAAGTATTACTACCGAGCTTACGCAACCAATAGTATCGGAACCGCTTATAGCGCTCAGGATAGCTTTACAACAGCACCTGTAGTTAGTGCTTTGCCATACTTCCAAAACTTTGATACCACAATGAATAGCGGATGGACATCAGCCCCTGTTACAGGAACCCTTAATGATTGGGTTATTGGAGCACCGACAAAAACATTCTTGTCATCAGCGTTTTCAGCACCAAATGCGATGGTAACTAAGTTATCTGGTAATTACTCAACTAGTCATAATGCAGCTATCACATCACCTCAGTTAGATTTAAGCGCAATGACAAGTAATCCAATACTTAGATTTAAGCATAAGTTTATTACAGAATCATGCTGCGATGGCGGTATGCTTGAGTTATCAATTAATGGTGGAGCATGGACAAAAGTTGAGAATTTTGTTGGTACGGGAACAAATTTCAATACCACTAACGGAACTGCATGGTACAATGTTACCGCTCAGGGTAATACTTGGGGTAATAGTAGTAACGCATATTCAACCGCAGCAAGTGGATGGATTACATCAAGTATTGTGTTGCCGGGAACAGCCGGACAGAACAACGTTAGAATACGATTCCGTTTTGTAACAGATGGTAGCGTA
Organism: uncultured Chitinophaga sp.; assembly: GCA_964603255.1. Classification (GTDB taxonomy): domain Bacteria; phylum Bacteroidota; class Bacteroidia; order UKL13-3; family UKL13-3; genus UBA6183. The sequence goes on along the minus strand of CAZRVA010000001.1, from coordinate 11,958 downwards.
GAGAATGATGGTTGGGCAATAGATGATATTGAGTTGTTTGCGCCTTCTGCACCTATTGTATCAACTGGAACTAAGACTGGTATTACCACTAGCACAGTTACATTATCAGGTACGATTTTAAATAACGGTGGAAACGCTGTAACTGCAAGCGGTATCGTATTGTCAACTTCTCCAAATCCAACAAGAGGTACAGCCGGTGTAATTGATTCAGCAACCAATCCATTGGTAACATCTGGTAGTTTCTTGCGTAACATAACTGGATTGACCTTAGCAACGACTTATTATTACAGAGCTTATGCAGTTAACGCATTAGGAACATCTTATGGTGCAGACAGTACTTTTACAACTAATGCCCAAGCGGTTGTTCCATCTGTACTAAAATTAACTCCTCTAGCAATCAGCACCACAACAGCAACCCTAGGTGGTAATATTACTTCTGATGGAGGTTCTACAGTAATAGCAAGTGGTGTGGTGTACTCAACGACACCGAATCCAACCTTGTTTGGAACAGGTGTAGTAGATGTGCCAACTTCTCCTGCAGTTCTATCAGGCATCTACAATATAAACGCTTCATCACTTACACATTCAACAAAATATTATTTCAGAGCTTATGCAAGTAATAGCATAGGTACTGGATATAGTGTGGAAGATAGTTTTACAACCTCTCCTATAATAAGCACGTTACCTTATACTCAGGATTTTGAGGGTAACGTAAATACAGGCTGGTCGTCAGCATTAACATCAACTAATACTAGTATAAATTGGGTTATTGGTATAGTTACCAATAACAATTGGACGTTGGGAACACCAAACAAGACTTATCTAAATGGAGCAAGAAGTGGAACCAAAGCATGGGCTACGAAGCTAATAGGTAGCTATGACATTGATCATGATGCATCATTGGTTTCTCCTCAATTTGATTTTACGTCAAGTACAACAGATCCAATTGTTCGTTTCTATCATAAGTTCAAGAGTGAAGCAGAGTGGGACGGTTTAATTGTTGAACGATCGATCAATGGCGGTTTCTGGACTCGTGTTGATAGTCTAGTGGGTACGGGTGGTAACTTCAATACTACAAATAGCTATGCATGGTACAACGATAATACGAACAACGTTCCTAATGGCGGTATATTAATCCCTCCTTACTTCTCAAATGATGTTGGTTCTGGCAGCGTTTATGCAAGTCAAACCAACGGATGGATTCAAAGTGCGTTCAGATTAGTGGGCGCAGCAGGACAGGCTAATGTTCGTTTTAGATTCAGATTTATTTCTGATACCTATGTTACAGATGAAGGATGGGCAATAGATGATATTGAGGTAGTAAATGTAACAACGCCAACCACAGCAGCCAGCAATGTAACAGTTACACCAAGTGCAACCAGTGCAACAGTAAACTTTACCGCAGGTAATGGTCAAGGCCGCATGGTTGTAGCCCGTTTATCATCAACCTTAGCTGTTGCGCCAACCAATAATGCATTATATGGTGCAAGTGCAGTATTCGGTTCTGCTAATACAACAGGTACCGGTAACTTTATTGTTTACATGGGTAATGGTACAAGTGTAAACGTAACAGGTTTAACACAATTAACAGGTTATACATTTGATGTATACGAATACAACGGTAAGTACATGCACATTAGCTTTGCAGGTGCTATCAGCAGCAACACCACCACTACACCGGTTAAATTAGTTAGCTTGAAAGCAACCAAAGTAAACGATGATGTATTAGTGAGCTGGACAACAGCAAGCGAAGTAAACAACCGTGGTTTCAATGTAGAGCGTAGTATTGACGGAAACGCATTTGAATATGTAGGTTTTGTGAAAGGAATGGGTAATTCAAGCGTAACCAACAACTACAGATTTGAAGATGCAAATGCATTTGTAACAACAGGAGTAAGTAAATTATACTACCGCTTAAAACAAATGGATAATGATGGTAAGTATACTTACAGCCAAATTGTTGTAGTTGATAACAATGAAATTGAAAATGTAACGGTTGTAACTTATCCTAATCCATTTACTGATAAGGTGACTATTGAACTTCAAAATGTAAAAGCTGGAATGGTTAAAATTGAAGTGTTGGATATTAGTGGAAGATTGATAACAACCAAAGAGCAAATGGTAAATCAAAATAATCAAACATTAATTGTTGATGGTTTATCAAATTTATCACAAGGGGTATACTTTATTAAAGTAAATGCTTCTGGTGCAACACAAATAAGTAAACTTATCAAACAATAGTTAATTATTCTTAATTATTGATAAAAGCCTCGGGTGATTCCCGAGGCTTTTTTGTTTTTAAAAAATTGATTAGCAATACAATATTTATTTTTTACATAATTTTTGAAAAAGGTGCAACCAGAATTATGTAATAAGGCGTCTTGTATTTACGTTTATGAAATGTAATTTCGAACGCGTTAAAACCAAATGAATAGCCTACTTAAAAAATATTTGCACAATTCTGATGGCAGCATCCATATCTTGACAACCATGTCGGATAGTGATTTACTTGCTGCCGGTGCGGTATTAAGTATAGCTCCTTCTGTTTACAGAGGAGTTCGAAAGGCTCATAATACTACCTGCTGGAACGAATAGCAGTTATCCGTTGATTTATTACAATCAGTTTGATGTCATTTACCTATCCGTAAATGGCTTTTGCATTTTAAATTTTATAATTATGAAGAATCCATTACTAAAAATGAGTAATCTTTTTTCCTATGGCCGGAAAATTGTATTAACAGCTTTGTTTGCGGGACTCAGTCTCGTACAAGCTCAAAACATCAGTAACTATGTGTTTTCAACGAGCACAACAGGTTCACTTGATCCGATGACTGGTGCCACAACAACTGCTGGTACGGGTAATATGGTTGTAGGTTACAACGATGATCGTAACACAGGCCTATTTCCTATAGGTTTTCCATTCACGTTCATGGGTGTCAATTACACGCATTTTAGTGCTAACTCTAATGGCCAAATGCGTTTGCACCGTAATTCTTCAGAAACTGCAATTGCAACAGGCAATGTTTCAGCATTAGCAGCCAATACGGTTACTTTAGCACCAATGTCAGGTGATAACGCAACAAATGATGCAGTTCGATTTGTAGTAACAGGTACAGCACCAAATCGAATTTTTAAATTAGAGTTTCCTGGTTTTGCTGTGCCATGGGGTGTTTCAAACCCAGCTGCAGATATGCAGGTTTGGTTGTATGAAAATGGTACGATACAATATTTGTATGGTCCAATGCAGGCGGGTTCATCAGTTACCAGAGCAATATTCCTGGCATCTAGTAACACAGTTTCAACTGCACAAACAGTAACAGTGGCCGTACCGCCAACTTCAGCTGCTTCAGCAACGCTTGTTACCAATACTTTCGCAGCTGGAGTTATAAATGGATTACATTCTACTGCCCAAGGCAGTAGAAGGGTACTTACTTTTACACCATCTCCGGCTGTAACAGCTGCACCAACTGGTTTAACTGCTACAGCAATTACCGCATCAACACTAACTTTAAATTGGACTGATGCTGCAAGCAATGAAACTTATTATACTGTAGAACAATCTAATGATGGTGGTTTAACTTACTCAACAATTGGAACATTACCATCAAACGCAACTACATATAATGTAACAGGATTGTTTCCAAGCAAAGCTTATACCTTCAGGGTAACAGCTGCATCAGAGTCTGATATTTCTAAGTTTGCAACTACAACCGTTTCTACTACCAACGCTTCAGCCTTGCTCTCAACTTCAACCGGTGGTAATTGGACAAGCACATCGACTTGGGCAAATGGTATTGTACCAACTGCATCTGATTCGGTTGTAATTGTTGATGGTGCTACGGTTACCATTGATGGCTTAACTCCGTTATGTCATGCCGTTAGGGTAGGAACAGGAACATCAGGTGTATTGAATTTTGATGCAACAACTGCCGCTACACTAACTGTTAATGGAAATGTTTATGTTGCTACAGGTGGCGTTTTTGATGCAGGAACAGGAACATTAACTACGCATAATTTAAGGTTAGGAGGATCAGCTGCTACTGGTTTGGGAGAGGGGTCTCTAGTTGTTGATGGTACTGCAGATTTTAATACCAGTGCAGGAGTAACGGTAAATTTCTTTGGAACTTTAAACGCAAAAATTTCGGGTACGCCAACTTTATTAGATTTTAGAACTGTTGTTTTAAATAAAGGTGCCGTATCTGTTAACAGACCATTGATAGAAATTGAAGCTCCATTTACAGTTCAAGGTGCCAATACAGTTGGTTTGATTTCAACACACACCGCTGGTGTGTTAAAAATAAATGGTTCTTTTAATCAATCAAACCCAATATATACAACTGCCGCATACACCATTCCTTTGACGGGCGGTTTACATCTTAATAATCCTAATTTTATTGTAACATCAACAAATGGCAGTCCTACAGTTAATGGTTTGTTGCAAGTTACTGCAGGTATTTTTAATGTTTCTCAAACAGCAGCACAAGTATTAGGTTTTGGTACAGGCGCTACATTTACAGTTGATGGTGGAACAGTTAATGCTGCTGCAAGAATTAATACAGGAAACGTAGTTAACTTTAACTTTAGTAGTGGTAATATTAATGTGGCGACTGTTGGTAATTCAACATCTGCATCACCATCATTTGGTATTACAAGTGCTGCATCAATTATAAATTGGACGGGAGGTACCTTAACATTGGTGCAGCGAAGCACAGGCACAACACAACAAGATTATAACGTAGCTCCAGTTAACGGTTTAACAGGAGGTACTTTACAAATAGGTAACGCATCAACTGCAACAAACTTCAATTTTAATATCAGAGGTAATGTGCCTAGTTTATTGGTTGATAATACAACCAATGCTAAAACTGCAGTATTGGGTGCACAGCTTAATGTATGGAACAGCTTAACTGTATCTAATGGAAGCACACTTAGTTTAAATGGATTTGTGTTGTTTAACTCTGGCACAACTGTTACAAATAATGGAACTGTTGATGGAACAGTTGCTGGAAGTAATTTGGTTTTTGCCCGCAATTCAGCACAAACATATAGCGGCACAGGAACTGATACACATCAGTCTATCAGTAACCAAAATACAGTTGGTGGTGTGACGTTTAACAAATCTGTTACTACTTATCGCGTTAATTTTTTCAGCCCAACTCAGCTTATAAACAGCAATAATATTTCATTAGGTAATGGCTCAACACAAGCTGTAATAGTACAGGTGGGTGTTGCTGGGTACACAAACGGTAACGTAGGCATCTTTGATGTTGCACCTACGTTTAATTTAGGAACTGGAGCATACTCACTAATTTATCAACAAGAAGGTGCAATGCGCACAACTGGTATAGAAATTCCAGCTTCAAGAACGATTACCAATTTAACCATTGCTGATACCAATCATGTTACACTGGCTGGTGGTGCTCTAGATGTTACTGGTACTTTAACAATGACAGCCGGTAAATTAATTACTACATCAACAAATCTTCTACGTATAGCAGCAACTGGAACCGCAACTATAGGTGGCACAACAAGCTTTGTAGATGGCCCAATGCAACGTACCATACCAGCCTCTTTAACAACTGCCGGAACAATAGCATTTCCCGTAGGTAAAGGAAGTACATATGGACTAATAGAGTTGGTAAATACTGGTACAAATGCAAATGGTACTGTTGATGTTTTAGTGGAAAGATTTAACACAAGCACAGGAGGTACACCTGCTGCAGGCCAGTTAAATTCGCTATATACAAATGGTTATTGGAATATTACAGTTCCTAATGGACAAGCCAACTTGGATAGTACTTATGCAAGATTCACTTCGGCTAACTTGGTTGGTGTAAATCGTATTGCTTACTCTTCAACTTTGACAGGTGTTTATGCACCGGTAAGTGCAGGACCAATTGGTAATACATTGCTTACCAACAAAATTACCTCTTCAACCTTGTTGGAAGGATTTTATGCATTAGGTGAGGTTATCACACCAATATCAGGTAACTTTTTAGTTGGTGCAACTAAAACAGCACCAAACTACACAAATATTACCGCGGCTTTAGCAGATATATCGGGTAAGCAAGTTCAGGGTAATATCACGCTATTGCTGGATGCTGACTATGTTTCAACAGCAGAAACTTTCCCGATTAACTTCGTGGCTTTCCCAACTACAAATCCAAACTTTACTATAACAATAAAACCAAATACGGGTGTCTCCACTACAATTTCTGGTTCAAATGCTACTACCATTTTACGTTTTGCTAATGGGGCATCAAACTATATTTTTGATGGTTCTAACAATAATACAACAAGCCAAAACTTAGTAATACAAAACACCAACACAACAGGTGCGGTGGTTATGTTTCAAGGTACAGCATTAAACCAAGGTGTACGAAATACTATTTTCAAAAATACAATTGTAAAGGCTGGTAGCAATACTGCGGCATCATACGGTATACTTGTGGGTGGTACAACCGTAGGTTTATCTTCAGGAGGTATTGGTCATGGCAACTTACTAATTGAAAACAATGATGTTTACAACACAGACTATGGTGTTGTTATTAGTGGTAGTTCTGTTGCTAATAAGGTTAAACAAGTATCATTAAGAAACAACAGAATAGGAACAGATAGTAACGCATTTTTTACACGTAATAATGGCGTGTATTTGTTAAATGCCGATTCAGTTTTGATTGAAAACAATATTATATTTAACATAAAGCAAAGTGGTGCTATTAATAATGCTGGTATTTGGATTGCATCAGGGTTAACCAATAGTACCATTAAGAGAAATGTCATTAAAGGTATATACTCTACAAGCGCTAGTGGTTATGGAGCCTATGGAATAAACATTGCATCAGGAACTGGTGTAGATAACGATTCGATTTATAATAACCTTATTTATGATATTAAAACAGCGAACTATAGTACTACATCCACAACTTGGAACGCATTTGGAATTCGTTTAGCTTCAGGTGCAACTAACTTAAAAGTTTATTACAACACCATTCATTTATTTGGTGCTCCTCAAAATGGTTCTTCAGCAAGCTCTTCAGCACCATTACTTATTTTACCAGGAACCTACACAGGATCTGATATTAGAAATAATATTTTTAGTAACAATACAACAGGTTTAGCCGGATCAAAACACTATGCCTATTGGACTACCGTAAGTGGAACAATTCCTGGGTTAACTTTTAATAATAACAATTTTTTTGGTGGTGGTACATTTGGTATTTTAATGAATGCAAACGGAACTGATGTAAATACATTAACCGGACTTCAAACAAGTACAGGTGCCAATGCAAATTCTATTGCTGTAAATCCTACTTTTGTTAATGATACAACTTTAATTGCAGGGTTAGGAACTGTTGGTGGGTTTGCCGCGATAATAAGCACAATTGATAGAGACTTTAACAATGCAATTCGTTCGGCAACCGCACCTACTATTGGTGCTTACGAAAATACAGTAGACCTTGCGGGTCCTACTATTACTTACACGCAAATTGCAAATACAAGTTCAACCAGTAATCCTGTGCTATCTGCGTTTGCAGCTATTACAGACGTAAGTGGTGTAAACGTTACAACAAACAAACCTCGTATTTATTTCAAACGTACTACTGATGCAAATGCATTGGGTAACTATCCAACAGATAACTCATCAAGTTTTAATGGTTGGAAATATGTGGAGGCAACCAACACTTCATCACCTTTTAGTTTTACAATTGATTATTCGTTATTATACTTAACAGGTACAGTTGCAACAGGTGATGTTATTGAATATTTTGTAACAGCGCAGGATTTGATTACAACAGCTAATGTTTCTGCCAACCCATCAATAGGATTTGTGGCAAGTAGTGTTGCTAACATTACTTCTGTTCCTACCTCAAGAAACTCATTTACAATTATTGGAGCGCCACTTGCAGGAACTTACTTGGTTGGAGCATCGCAAACTTCGCCAAACTTTACATCATTAACCCAAGCGGTTTCTCAACTTAATTTACGTGGTGTAAGTGCTCCTGTTACTTTTGAGTTAACTGATGCCTCATACACAGCAGCAACGGAAACATTCCCAATTGCATTTGATGTATTTGGTGGTATGGGTATTAACAATCCGGTTACCATTAAGCCAACTTTAAACAACACAGTTTCTATTTCTGGTGCAAGCAATCAGTCTATCTTTAAATTTAATGGTGCAGATTACATTACTATTGATGGAGCAGCCACAACCGGAAATACACGTGATTTGACTATCACCAATACATCACGTATTGGTAACACCGCAGTTATTTGGGTACAAAGTATGGGCAATACTGCTGGTGCAATAGGTATCAAAGTTAAAAACACAAAAATACAAGGTGATACATCAGCAGTAGCAACTTCATTTGGTATTTATGCTGCAGGAGCTACCATATCAAGTTCGGGTACAGGTGCTGATAACGATAGTTTAGTGATAGAGAATAATGAGTTCACAAAAGTTGGTTATGCAATTTATGCATCAGGAACATCTCTAAATAAAAACAAAGGGATGGTTATTAGTAATAACACTATTGGTAATGTGGTTAATCTAAATACAGTAACAAATGCGGGTATTTATGTAATGCAAACCAATGGCTTAATGATCAGCAATAACTACATTAAAAATATCAACTCAACAAACACTGCAATGGGCGATGGAACAACTGGTATTCTTGTGCAAACAGGCGTTGAAAATGCAACAATTACCAGAAATGTTGTTGATAGTATTATTTATGCCGGAACTGGCGGATATGGGGGTAAAGGAATTGATATTAATACTGGATTAGCCATAAGCAATATCATAGTTTCAAATAACATGATTTCTAATATTTTGGGTGATGGATGGACAAGTTTAGCCGGTGATGGAATAGTTGGGCTTCGTATTTTGGGTAGCACTGGAAACATCTCATTGTTACACAATACAGTTTCTTTAAGAGGAAATGCGAATAGATCTTCAGCTACCCAGTCGGCTGCTGTTTACGTAGCATCAGGTGTAACCAATCTATTAGCACGTAACAACATTTTTATTAATGGTATTGAAAATAACCTAAGTGCCTCGGCTAAAGCATACGCTATTGCTTCAGCATTAACGAATCCAGCCACAGTTGATATCAATTACAACAATTATTTTGCATTTGGCACGCAAGCTGTATTTGGGTTCTTGGGTGCTGATGTTACTTCATTAACCGCATGGAAAGCAGCCCTTGTTCAAGATGTAAATTCAGTGTCAGATTCAACATCGTTTGTTTCGTTGTCTGATTTACATTTAACAGGTGCTTCTGTTGGCAATCCAACATATTCTTGCTTGGTAAGAATTGAAGTTCCGGTTGATATTGACGGAAATACCCGTTTAGCATTTACTTATATGGGTGCTGATGAGGTATTAAATACTCCGGTTCCGGTTAAATGGGCAAGTTTTACAGCTGCTAAAAAAGTTAACGATGCTCGTTTAACCTGGGTTACTGCATCAGAATCTAACAACAAAGGCTTTGATGTGCAACGTAGTTTTGACGGACGTACTTTCGAAACAATTGGTTTTGTTAAAGGTGCAGGAAATACAAATATAAAATCAACTTATACCTTTATTGATAATGGCGTATTTAATAATGCCGTTAGCAAAGTATACTACCGTTTAAAACAAGTAGACTTTGATGGTAAATCAAGCTTAAGCAATGTGGTTGTATTGTTAAACGAAATGAACAATACCAATTCAATCAGCGCTTATCCAAATCCTTTTAACGCTGATGTTACTGTTAGTGTAAATGCAACTAAAGCATCTACTGCTAACGTAACTGTATTCGACTTCAGTGGTCGCAGCATATTATCTAACAATTACCAGGTTGCAGAAGGTAGCAACACCATTTCTATCAACGAAATGAGCAACCTAAACACCGGTATTTATTTTGTTAAAATAGCTGTTGATGGACAAGAAGTTGTAATAAAAATGATTAAGAACTAAGTAGTGTTCTTGATAGTTTGATGTTTGTGAGAGAGCCTCGGGAATTTCCCGGGGCTTTTTTCGTTTTTAGTTGTTTATTTGCCGAATCATTTAGCATACTTTTTACTCATGAATAAAAATGCATTAATAGAGTGTGTTCCTAATTTTAGCGAAGGGGTTGATTTAGGAATCATCAAACAAATAACCGACCAAATAGAATCGGTAGAAGGCGTAATGTTGTTAGACGTTGATCCCGGAAAAGCCACTAACAGAACGGTTGTAACTTTTGTTGGCCATCCTGATGTGGTAATTGAAGCAGCCTACTTGGCTATTAAAAAAGCATCCGAATTAATTGACATGAGTAAACACAAAGGCGAACATCCACGTATGGGTGCAACTGATGTGTGTCCTTTAATTCCGGTAAGTGGTATTACCATGGAAGAAACTGTGGTTTATGCTCAAAAATTAGGTAAGCGGGTTGGCGAGGAACTTAATATTCCGGTGTACTTATACGAAGCTGCTCAACCAAACGAAGCACGTAAAAACTTATCGGTAATTCGTGCCGGTGAATATGAAGGCTTTTTTGACAAAATAAAATTACCGGAGTGGAAACCTGATTTTGGGCCGGCTGAGTTTAACGCAAAATGGGGCGGTACCGTAATTGGTGCACGCGATTTTTTAATTGCATACAACGTAAACCTAAATACAAAATCTGTTCGTTTGGCTAATAGCGTTGCGTTTGATGTGCGTGAAGCCGGACGTGTTAAACGCGAAGGAAACCCGGTAACCGGTAAAGTAGTTAAAGATGCAGATGGAAACGATGTGCGTATCCCGGGAACTTTAAAAGCCGTTAAAGCTATTGGTTGGTTTATTGAAGAGTACAATATTGCTCAAATTTCTATGAACTTAACCAACTATAAAATTACTTCTGTTCACCAGGCTTTTGATGAAGTTTGCCGCAGCGCACAAAGCCGTGGCTTACGTGTAACAGGAAGTGAGTTGGTTGGTTTGATTCCACTAAGTGCTATGTTAGATGCTGGTAAACACTACCTGCAAAAACAAAACCGCAGTATTGGTGTAAGCGAAAGTGAGTTGATACACATTGCTGTTAAAAGTTTAGGTTTGGATGAATTAGCTCCTTTCGATCCGGAGAAAAAAATTATTGAATACAAACTACGTAAGGCAGAAAACGAACGTTTAATCCGCATGGATTTACGCGCATTTGCTGATGAAACTGCAAGCGAAAGTCCTGCACCCGGTGGTGGAAGTATCAGTGCTTATGTAGGAAGTTTAGGTGCTGCTTTAGGTACTATGGTGGCCAACTTAAGTGCAGGTAAACGTGGTTGGGAAGATAAGATAAACTTGTTTAGCGATTTTGCTGCTCAAGGTCAGCATGTAAAAGATACGTTATTGACTTTGGTGGATGAAGATACCAATGCCTTTAACAAAATTATGAATGCGTTTGGTTTACCAAAATCAACTGATGAAGAGAAAAAAGCAAGAACACAAGCCATAGAAGATGCTACTAAGTATGCATGTGAAATTCCATTTAAAGTGATGGAAACTGCATACAGCATTTTACCAATGTTAGCTGCAATGGTTGAGCAAGGAAATCCTAATAGCATTACCGATGCAGGTGTAGGGGTGTTATGCGTTAAAACTGCGGTGCGTGGTGCTTACTTTAATGTGTTGGTAAACGCACAAGGGTTAAAAGATCGCGCATTTGCCGAAGATATTAAATCGCGTGCCAAACAAATTTTAGATAAAAATCATGCAGAAGCTGATGCATTAATTGCAAAGGTTGAAGCTGCAATTGCTTAATAGATTTAAGGATAAATAAAAAATGCCACATCAAATTTTGGTGTGGCATTTTTGTTATTAAGGGTGAAGTAATTTTTCGTAGTTGGATGAAAAGGTTTCGATGGCTTTTCTAATCATTTTATCTTCACTGCTCAAAACAGTGTAATAACCTTCATCGCGCCAAACTTGTCTTGCAATCATGGCCTTTATTAAAAGCC